>CAZEDA010000505.1:0-3074 GCA_964510915.1 uncultured Rhodocyclaceae bacterium
CGGAATCGAGACGCCGCACTGGCAGACGGCGCTGGCGCAGTGCCTGTCGGAGGCCCCGGGGTAACTGCAATAACTCGTATTGCCACGTTCCCGGATGCGGAGGTACATTCGTTGCGTCGGCGCCAGGGAAATCGCCACGATCTTGCTTCGTACCGGGTTGTTCGTCGGTCCGAAGCCTGACGCCTCTCTTGAAATGCCGTCTTGGTTGTTTGGCAGGCTCGTGCCGACCCCGTACAGACCCGTTAGAGGAACTGCGCAGATGTTTCGCCCCCACTTTTACGTTGCGGTGCTGTCGCTAGTCTTGGTGATGACCGGTTGTACGCCCACGGTCATGCTGTCCGAGTACCCGGAAGACACCACGTCCACCATGGATCAGGCTGCCCGCATGCCGGACAAGCGCATGCTCGAGGCCAGCCAGGAGAGAACCCGCGTCATCCTGCTGGACGCTGACCAGGCCGAAGGGTCGACAGCAAACCGTGAACTGACGGAAGCCTTCAGCCGCGAGGTCGAGGCCCTTCTCGTCAAGAAGGGTGTGGAAATCGTCGATCGCACGCTCGCCAACAAGCTCGATCAGGAAATCAAGGCGTGCGAGATGCAGGGCCGCAGCAAGTGCGTGAGCGGCGTGCAACCCACGATGGCGCAGTACGCCGTGAAGCCCTCCGTCACGAACGCCACTTACTCGGCAACGCCCGTCAACGCCCAGACCGCTACGGGTGGCGACAAGCTGGCGCTCATGATGAGTGCCACGTACGGCAGCGAGTTCGTGCAGCGCTTCGCCGTCGACGGCGTGAACGACCAGATCGTCGTGAAGCCTCACATGCTCCACAACGCCAAGGTCAGCACGACCGTGAAGGTGTTCGAGATCCCCAGTCTGCGCGAGGTGAAGGCAGTGGTGGGATCAGGTGCGCAGACACAGCGCACGGCGGAGCGAGCCCAGGTGGGTAATGCGATGCTCGTCAATGCCTTGAGCACGGCGGTGCCCTCGGGTGAGGGCTTGGCGGAACTCGCCAACGTCTTTGCCCCGAAGGGCTACGTCATCGGGCGCCGGTCGAACGCCAAGGCGTCGATTTTCCGCATTTCGATGGGGTCCGGGCAGGGCGTCCAGCCGGGAGTCCCCGTGGTCATTGCCAGAGAGCAGGAGAACGAGAACCCCATCTCCGGGCAGAAGACCATTGATCTCATCGACGTGGTCGTGGGCAAGGTGTCTGACCAGGTCATGGCGAACGAGTCGTGGGTCGTTCCCGACGACGAGGACAAGGCCAAGAAGGTTAGCCTCGGTGATCGAGTCCTCGTTCGTCACTCGGCCGGGTGGCTCGGCCGGGTGAATTCCGGCCTGCAGAGGCTCGCGCAGTAACGCCGGGCGGTATCACGCGCCTCTGTTCGGGGCGGACGTCGTGCAGCAGGTACAGGGCCGCCATCGGTATCCGAAATGGTCCGATGGCGGATTTGCGAGCGGGGCAATGACCGCGCGGGAATCTCCCGATCAGTCCTTCACGGTGTCCAGCCACTCCCCCGCGTAGAACTCGGCGGCTTCCATGTCGCGCAGCGTTTCCGCGCTCAGCGCCTGCTCCTTCACCCGCTTGCCGTCGAACGAAGCCTGCCTGCCGGCCCCCACGGTGAATTCGCGGGTGAACTCGGCGAATTCCTTCTTCGTCGACTCCTCGAACTTCCGGAAATCTTCCTTCTCGCGGTCGACGGCTTCCTTGCCCTGGCGCTTGTAGGCGTCGAACTCGGCCTCCTGGTCTTCGCGGCTCAGTTCGAACTCGCCTTCCGGGCTCAGCACGCTTACCTGGCCCTTGCGCATGCCGAGTTCGCTCCGGCCAGGGATGATCACCACGATGAAGCGGGTGCCGCGGATGCCGAGCGTGGCGACGGCCGTCTGGATCTGCACGGGTTCCTTCCGGTTGGCGTCACGACCCAGCGCGTAGTAGATCCAGCCGCTCACGTGGCGAAGCCAGCCGAGGCGGTCACGCGAGCGTTCCGTCTCGATCCTGCTCTTTCGGTCCAGAACGGCGAACCCGCTGTTGCCGCTGAGGCGCACGACCACACGGCCGTTGTCGCCGGTGCTGAGGCTGCCGCCGGCCGGCACTCGCGCACCGACTTTGGGCGCCGGCAGGACCTTGCCGGTGGCGTCGCGGATCTCCGCATTGCCGTCGATCCGCACGACTTCGAGCGTGTCCGACTGGGCGAGGCAGACCGATCCTGAGCAAACCATGACGCAGAACGCCAGCAGCCATCTGATCGAGTGGTTCATCATCTCAGCCCCGTTGCAGGAATTGGATATCGTGGAGAAGGGGGCCGACACCGTCGGCCCCCCGCGGAGAAACGACAGGTGTCATGCCACGTCGAACGCGTCGGCGAAGCGGCACGTTGACGGATCGCCGTGACGCAGCCCGAGGCGGCGGGTCTGCCCGGGCACTTCGGCCCGCGCCGTCATTTCTTGACGAAGCCGAGCGCCTGAAGCGGCCCCTCAGCCCGCATCGCTTCCGCCAATGCCTGTATCGCATTCTGCCGAGCAGCCTTGTAGTCGTAGCGCGAGGCGCCGGACACCTCATGATCCCGGCTGGCGATGGACTGCCCGCGGTCGTCCCGCACGTTGAGGTTCACGTTGAGCTTCACGACCTTGCTGCCGTAGATCTCGTCCTCCTGGCTTACGGCTTTCACGGCAAGCACGTTGCCGCTGTTGCCGCCCCCGGAATCGGCGCGCATGCCATTCTCATTCACGAACGTACCCACAGCGGCGGCGATGTCGGCATCCTGCGGTTGCGACTGCAGACGGAAAACCAGCGTGGAGCGGGAAGCCTCGGCCTTCTGCTGCAACGCCTGATAGCGCTTGAGCTTCGCGTCACCAGTGCCGCCGTTCTCGGCGCCCAGCAGCAGCTGCGCCTGTGTGGAGGCCTTGTCGATCGTCGGCAGCAGGCGCTGGTAACCCATGAAGCGCTCGATGGGCGAGGCGGTCTCGAGCGAGGCGGCGGTCTGTTCGATATTGGCGTCGAGCGGATCGAGCTTGGAGCGGATATCGCCGACGAAGGAGGGGCGGTCGACCTTCACCAGCACGTAGTAGCCCTTGCCGC
>CAZEDA010000506.1:0-3069 GCA_964510915.1 uncultured Rhodocyclaceae bacterium
CACATGTACTTGCACACCTGCTCGCGCATCCAGCCGGCATTGCCGTAGGTGGCGAAGCCGTAGAACAGCATCCAGAAGGTTTCCCAGGGGCCGGTGCCCAGCGCGACAACGTCGGACAGGAGTGTCTGGATCGGCGTGAAGTAGCCGACGAAGGTGAAGCCCGTCCAGAGCGCCAGTGCAATCCAGAGCCCGTGCTTCATGGCCTTGCGGCCCACCTTGGCTGCACTGAGCGGCCCCTTGTCGAGTTTCATCCGTGCGAGACGATCGCCTTCCACCCGGCGCTCGATCCACAGGAAGATCTCGGTGTACACCGTCTGCGGACAGGCGTACCCGCACCACAGACGTCCCGCCACGGCCGTGAAGAGAAACAGCGAATACGCGGCGAGGATGAGGATCACCGTGAGGTACACGATGTCCTGGGGCCAGAAAACGAGCCCGAAGATGTAGAACTTGCGCGAGGCGAGGTCGAACAGCACCGCCTGCCGATCGTTCCAGGACAGCCAGGGAAGGCCGTAGAAGACGAGCTGCGTGAGCAGCACCATCGCCCAGCGCGCGGAAGCAAAGTGCCCCGAGACCGCACGCGGATAGATCTTGCGCCGGATCTCGTAGAGCGTCTGCTCGGCCGCCTGCACGGGTTTCGCTGCTTCCACCGCCTTCACCTGCATGTCCATGGATCGGATCCCGGCGGGGTCGCCCCCGCCCCGTTACTCGGCGGCGACCTTCTCGCCGTTGTTCGACAGACCCCAGATGTACGCCGCAAGAAGGTGGACCTTGGCATCGCCGAGGAACTCCTTGTGCGCCGGCATCCGGCCGTTGCGACCCTTCGCGATGGTCTCGATGATGGCGGTCTCGCCACCGCCGTAGAGCCACACGCCGTCGGTCAGGTTGGGCGCTCCCATCGCCACGTTGCCCTTGCCTTCCGGACCGTGGCAGACGGCGCAGTTCTGCGCGAACTTCTCCTTGCCCCGGCTCGCCCGGATGCCGTCATGGGTCAGGCCGGACAGCGACAGCACATGGTGCGCGACATCCTTGGTCCCCTCGTCGCCGAGCGCTGCCCCGAGTGCGGGCATCATGCCGCCGCGCCCTTCGAGGATGGACGTCTTGATCACGGCGGGGTCGCCGCCGTACAGCCAGTCCTTGTCCGTAAGGTTCGGGAAGCCCTTGCTGCCGCGCGCATCGGAGGCATGGCACTGCGCGCAGTAGTTGAGGTACAGACGCTGCCCCATCTCGCGGGCCTCGGGATCGGCCGCCACCTTCTGCAGATCCATCTGGTGGAACTTCTCGAAGATCGGACCGAACCGCGCCTGGGCCTTCTGCTCCTCGGCCCCGTACTGCCCCTGCGAGGACCAGTTGTAGACGCCCTTGAAGCTGCCGAGCCCGGGATACAGCGCGAGGTAGATCGCCCCGAACACCAGCGTGATGTAGAAGAGCCACATCCACCACTTGGGCAGCGGATTGTTGAACTCCTCCAGATCGCCGTCCCAGACGTGGCCCATCGTCTCCACCGTGGAACCGGGGACACGCTTGACCGACAGCGCCTTCAGGAACACCGCACAGCCGACGATGCTGACCACCGTCACCAGCGCGACGAAGACACTCCAGAAATCACTTGTGAAATCGCTCATGGCTTCCTCTTCTCGAGCCTATTTGCCGGGACGCTGCTGCGAAGGCCGGACGAATTCCTCGTCTTCCAGCACGATCTTCGCGGCCTCCTCGAACCGGCCCTTCCGGGCCGCGCCGTAGGCCCACCAGACGATCCCCAGGAACACCGCCATCTGCAGGATCGTCATCCAGGCGCGCACATCCGTGATCGAGATATCCATGCTCACCTCACATTCTTGAGTGCGGTACCGAGCCCCTGCAGGTAGGCCACGAGGGCATCCTGCTCGCTCTTGCCAGCCAGTTCTTCCCTGGCCTTGGCAATCTGCTCGTCCGTGTAGGGCACGCCCACCATCCGCAGCGCGCGCATCTTGGCCTCGATGTCCTGGGACTCGACGGCGTTCTTGCCGAGCCACGGGTAGGCCGGCATGTTCGACTCCGGCACCACGTCGCGCGGGTTGTCGAGATGCAGGCGATGCCAGTCGTCGCTGTAGCGGCCGCCGACGCGATGCAGATCCGGGCCGGTGCGCTTGCTTCCCCACTGGAACGGGTGGTCGTACACGTATTCACCCGCCACCGAGTAGTGGCCGTAGCGCTCCGTCTCGGCGCGGAAGGGCCGGACCATCTGCGAGTGGCAGTTGTAGCAGCCCTCGCGCAGATAGATGTCCCGGCCGGCAAGCCTCAGGGGCGAGTACGGCTCGACGCCCTTCACCGGCTCGGTGGTGGACTTCTGGAAGAACAGGGGAACGATCTCCACCAGACCCCCGACGCTCACGGTGAGCACCGTGAGCACGATCATCAGGGTGATGTTCTTCTCGATCTTCTCGTGCGTGAAACTCATGGTCGCTGTCTCCTCGGGAGCGCGTCAGTGGGCCGCGGCGGGGCGCAGGATCGGCGCATCCACCGCCTTGGCACCCACCACGGTCTTCCAGGTGTTGTAGGCCATGATCAGCATGCCGGCCAGGTACATGGTCCCGCCCAGCAGACGGATCGCGTAGAACGGGTAGGTCGACTTGACGCTCTCCACGAAGGTGTAGGTGAGCGTGCCGTCCGGATTCACCGCGCGCCACATCAGACCCTGCATGACCCCGGCGATCCACATGGCGGCGATGTAGAGCACGACGCCGATGGTGGCCACCCAGAAGTGCACGGTGATCAGTTTCACGCTGTGCATCTCGGCACGACCGAACAGACGGGGGATCAGGTAGTACATGCTGCCGATGGAGATCATCGCGACCCAGCCCAGCGCACCGGAGTGCACGTGACCGATGGTCCAGTCCGTGTAGTGCGACAGCGAGTTCACCGTCTTGATCGACATCATCGGGCCTTCGAACGTGGACATCCCGTAGAAGGACAGCGAGGTGATCAGGAACTTCAGGATCGGGTCGGTGCGCAGTTTGTGCCAGGCACCCGAGAGCGTCATGATCCCGTTGATCATGCCGCCCCACGACGGCGCGAGCAGGATCAGCG
>CAZEDA010000507.1:0-3065 GCA_964510915.1 uncultured Rhodocyclaceae bacterium
GGATCGCTCAGGCGACGGTCGCCGCCGCAGCACTTTCTGCGGTTACGGCGGCGGCCGACAATGAGGAGGTCTGGTCCCGGGTGCGCGCGAGCCTGTTCGGCAATCGTCCGATCGCCGATGCGGGCTTCGGCCTGTCGCTCGCGGTCCCGAAGCGCGCAGAAGACGCGGCCGTCGTTCCCGTGGCGATTCGCGCTTTTCCCGCCAGCGGTCGTGGCGTGCCGCGCAAGCTCTACCTCGTCATCGACGGCAATCCCTCTCCGGTCTCGGCGGTGTTCGAACTGGGGGAGGACATCGGCCGCGCGGAGATCGAGACGAGAGTGCGGGTTGAAGACAACAGCACCGTGCGCGCCATCGCGGAGGACGCGGACGGTACCCTTTCGATGACCACACGCACCATCAAGGCGTCCGGCGGGTGTTCGGCCCCGGCGAACAAGCGTGAAGGCGACGCGAGCGCACTGGGGCAGATGCGCTGGCAGTTGCCGGATGCGGTGACGCCCGGCGAGCCCGCTCTCGTCACGCTGCTGATCCGGCACCCGAACAAGTCCGGACTTGCCATGGACCAGCTCACCCGGCTCTACGAGCCGCCGCATTTCGTGCGGCAGGTGCGGGTGACCTACGCGGGGCGTCTGGTGCTGTCTGCCGATGTGGACTTCTCCATCAGCGAGAATCCGGCGTTCCGCTTCGCGTTCAAGCCTTCGGTGGCAGGCACGCTCAAGGCGGAAGTGACCGACTCCAACGACCTCGCCTTCGAAAGCTCGGTGGACATCCGGCCAACCGCACGCTGAGTTCCGGCGCCGCGCGAACGAGGGAATCGAGCTCTCCTACTTCACCCGCTCGCACAGGCGTTTCGCGAGCGCATCGGCAGCCCTCAGCCACGAAGCATCGGTGTTGCCGCGCATGTCCACCGACCGCACGTCGAGCGTTCTTCCCCCGGCGTCCTGCGCTTCCGCATTCAGATTGATGATGAGGTTGCTCACCTTCTGTACCCAGGTGAACACCACGATGTCCGCGCCGGCAGCCTTTGCGATGTCCTCCGCGCAGCCGTTGCACTGGTGCACGTAGGCGATCTGACTCTCCAGCACTTCGATCACGGCCCTGGGCGGGGGCAGCACGGCAAGCGTGCTGCAGTTTCGCAGCGCCTCGGGGAAGCGCGCGCTGATCTTCTCCAGTCGGCTCCGGTCGCCCTCCCGGGTCGCGGGGTCGAGCATCTCGTCGATGAATTCGAAATCCAGCACGACCGCGCGGGTCTGCGCGGATGCGGGCAAGGCAGTGGCGACGGACAGCAGGGCGGCAAGCATCCAGGCGTGGCGCAAGGGAGTCTCCGGGGAGGCGGGTGCCCCGACCATTGGAGTATGACGTCTCGCATAACGCGCGCAAGGGTGGGGGTGCGGAGAATGCGAACCGTCCGTCGTTCCGGCGGATGCGGTACACAACAACTGGAGACCTCGACCATGAAGACCTTTCGCCACTTGCTGGCCGGCTGCCTCGCGGGGCTGGTCATGGGCAGCGCCCAGGCGGGCGTGATGCAGACGGACGATGCCGCCTTCGGCGCCGACGCCGTCATCCGCGACACCACGAACGGCCGTGACTTCCTGCGGCTCGACTTCACGACGGACTACACCTACGACCAGGTGGCGGCGAATCTCGGCAGCGGCGGGCTCTTCGCCGGCTGGACCATCGCCTCGCGCAGTCACATGGAGGCGCTGGGCGGCGCAGCCGGGCTGGCCCATGGCGCCACCGATCCGGCGAGCCTCACGCTGGCCGAACAACTGCGGGACTGGTTCTGCTTCACCTGCGTACAGACCAGCACGACGCACGTCTACGCGCGCGGACTGCTGAGCGATGCCACCACGGTGGACATCGGGGCAGGACCGGTGGACGTGCAGGAGGCTTTCTCCATCGGCAGACGGCTGAACGTGACGCCCAACGAGGTGGACTACCGCGTGAGCGGCTGGTACTACACGGACGCCAAGTCGTCTCCCGACGAAGGCATCTACCTGACGCGCGCGGCGGCCATTCCCGAACCGGGGGTGCTCGTCCTGCTGCTGATGGCAGCACTCGCGATGACGATGCGCCGCCGATCGCTGCAGGCGGTACGCATCCGGCGCTGAGTCAGCCTTGCGTCGGGCTGTCGAGCAGGCGGCGCAACTCTCCGGACGCGATGAGCTTCCGGAGGTCGGTGGCGCCGCCGATCAGTGTGCCGCGGACGAACACCATCGGGAAGGTGGGCCATCCGGTCCACATCTTGAGGGCGTTGCGCCGCCGCCACTGGCCGAAATAGTTTCCGTACTCGAGATACCGGAAAGGGATGCCCGCGGCATCGAGCGCCTTGCGTGCCATGCGCGGGAACGGGTTCTGTCCCATGCCGACCACGACGACCGGGTTGGCTGCGATGGCCTCTTCCACTTCGCGGACGATGTCCGCATGGCTGTCGGCGACGGTCTGGCGGATGGCAGGGTGCAGGCGCGATTCGGGCAGGGTGGATCGGGGCACGGTGGTGTCCTCGGAGTGCGGGCGTGACGGCGGGTCAGTCGAGCTCGGTGTACTTGGTGGAGCGGCCGCGCGCCTTCTCCACCGGGTACTTGAGCGCGTTGAGTTCGAGCTTGCGCGACGCGGCGTCGAGCAGGTCGATGTCCAGCTTGTCGGCGAGTCGCACGAGGTACAGCAGCACATCGGCCATTTCCTGTCCGATGGCTTCGCGGCGGGAGTCGTCGGCCGGCGCGTCGTTCGCGCCGCTCCACTGGAAATGCTCGCCGAGTTCGGCGGCTTCGATCATGACGCTCATCGCCAGATTGCGCGGCGCATGGAACTGGTCCCAGTCGCGCTCGGCCACGAACAGGCGCAGGCGGTCCCGGAGTTCGGTGAGGGAGGTTGCGGTCATGGTTAAGGAAGGACTGATCAAGTGGCGCGGCCGCGACGGAGGTCCTCCGGGCGGATGACACGAAGGTCCGGGCCGCCGTGTGCTCTACGCACACCAGGCTTCGGCCGACAAAGTCAGCCGCCCGGAGGCCCCCGTCCCGAAGGGTTGCCGCCTGAAACGAACGCAGCCGGCGTTGGTCGGCTTG
>CAZEDA010000508.1:0-3064 GCA_964510915.1 uncultured Rhodocyclaceae bacterium
GCCTGCTGGGCTCCTCGCAGATGGCGGCGCCCGATCCCGAGAAGGCCGACTCCGCGGGGGAATCGGCCCGCGTTCTGGTCAATGCGATCAGGAAGGGGCTGCGCCCCCGCGACATCATCACGCGCAAGTCCATCGAGAACGCGATCTCTCTGGTGATGGCCACTGGCGGGTCGACCAACGCCGTGCTGCACTATCTCGCGATTGCTTCCGCGGCCGAAGTGGAATGGACGATCGATGACTTCGAGCGTGTGCGTCAGCAGACGCCGGTGCTGTGCGATCTCAAGCCTTCCGGGCGTTTCGTGGCCACCGATTTCCATCGGGCCGGCGGCGTGCCGGTCGTGCTCAAGATGCTGCTGGACCATGGACTGCTGCACGGCGACTGCATGACCATCACCGGGCGCACGATCGGGGAGGAACTCGCGGCACTGAACCCTGTGCGCCGCGATGACCAGGAGGTCATCCGTCCCTGGACCGACCCCATGTACCAGAAGGGCCATCTCGCGATCCTCAAGGGCAACCTCGCGCCCGAGGGCTGCGTCGCGAAGATCACCGGTCTCAAGAACCCGGTCATCACCGGTCCGGCGAAAGTGTTCGATTCCGAGAACGAGTGCATGGAAGCCATCGTCGGTCGCAAGGTGCAGTCCGGCGACGTGTGCGTGATCCGCTACGAAGGCCCCAAGGGCGGCCCCGGCATGCAGGAGATGCTGGCGCCGACCTCGGCGCTGATCGGTCAGGGCCTGGGCGAGACGGTCGGTCTCATCACCGACGGTCGCTTTTCCGGTGCGACATGGGGTATGGTTGTGGGCCATGTGGCGCCGGAAGCGTTCGTGGGCGGTCCCATCGCCCTTGTGCGCGACGGCGATTCCATTACGATCGACGCCCACAAGCTGCTCATCCAGGTGAACGTGCCGGACGAGGAACTCGCGAAGCGTCGTGCCGAGTGGAAGCAGCCCGAGCCGCGCTACCAGCGAGGCCTGATGGGCAAGTACATCCGGCTGGTCTCCACGGCGTCCAAGGGCGCGGTGACCGACCGTCCGGAATAGCGGCCCGGCGTCATTCATCCATTCCGTCAGGCTCCTGCACCCGCGGGAACCTGGCAAAGGCAGGAGTCCGCGTGATCTGCGCGGACCGGCCTCCGACGGCGCGTCACCAAAAGTGACGCGCCGTTTTCATTGCCGTGCATCGGGAGTCGACCACTGAAGCGTCTGCCCATCTCACTGATCGCCATGCTGGCCGCAGCGGCCTCGAGCACGCTGGGCGGGTCCGCGATCGTCGCCACGCGCTACGTGGTGCCGGAGGCCGGCGTGCTGCCGACCATCCTGCTGCGTTTCGTGGGGGCGAGCATCCTCGTGCTCCTGTTCACGCTGCCGCGCATGAAGATCGCGGTGGCAAGGCGCGACCTCCCGGTCGTGATCGGCCTCGGGCTCGTGCAGTTCGCTCTGTTCCCGTGGCTTTTCACGATGAGTCTGTCGTACATCCCGGCGGCGCGGGCGGCGCTCGTGCTCTCCACGCAACCGCTCATCACACTCGCGCTGGCGACGATCGTCGGACGGGAGCGCTTCACGTTCACGAAGGTGCTCGGCGGCGTGGTGGCGCTGGCGGCGGTGGCGTTCGCGCTCGGCGACCGGCTGGTCGCGCACGGCGATGACGTCTGGAAGGGCGATCTGTACATGTTCGGCGCCGCACTCTGCGGCTCCGGCTACAACGTGGCGTCGAGCTATGCCCTGAGGCGCTATCGGGCGCTCGTCGCGGCGTCGGTGATGATTCCGGCGGGGACTGTCGCCGTTGCCGCCGCCTTGCTGTGGAACGGTCACTACGAAGGCTTCAGCCACATCTCCCTGAAGGGCTGGCTCGCGATTCTCTATCTCACGAGCTTCGGCGGGGCGATCACGTTCTTCCTGTGGATCTGGGCGCTCGAGCACACGGCGCCATCACGGGTGGCGCTCGCGGTGACGTTCAATCCGATTTCCGCGACGGTGCTGGCGGCCGTATTCCTGGGCGAGCCGGTGACATGGCGCGTGATCGCCGGTCTGGCCGGCGTCATTGCGAGTCTGGTGCTGGTGAACTGGAATCTGCTGCGGCAGGGCGCGAAGCGCTGACCGGGGAGACTGCGGTGTTGCCGATCCGAAGTGCCGGTGGCCGAGGAGAGTCTCGACCACCGCGGGACCTTCCCTAGAAGAGATCGACGCTGCCGGTCTCGACCGAGGTCTGGCTCACGGACTTGCGCGACAGGCCGTCGAAACGCACATCGAGTTCGGCTTCGAGCTTGCGCAGCGCGTCGTGGAATGCCGGCGCGTCCCCGTAGTTGCCGAGCGCGGCGCTCAGCTGCTGAAAGGCTTCCTGGACGGCGACCTGACGGCGGCGCACGTGCTCGATCAGCTGGCCGGCCATGTCCTCGAACTGCAGCGACACGATGCCGGTGAGCACGTGGGAGCGGATGCGCTCCGACACTTCGATGATCGTCCGCCACTTCGCCACAACACGCTCATTGGCTGCACGGATCTGATCCGTCATCTCCACCAGCGCGGTCTGCGATTCCCCGCCCAGCGGCGAATCGGTGCTGTCCATCACGTCGAGCAGACGGTTCACGATGCCCTGTGTTTCCTCGGCGAAGCGACGCAACTCGCGCGACTGCTCGTCCATCTCCGGCCCGTTCACCATGGCGACCAGCTCGTCGACCATGTCGCGCAGCAGTTCGGTCTGGCCCGTGGAGGCCGATTCCAGGCTCTTGAGGCTGCCGGACAGATTGTCCGTGGCGCTGGAGATGATGCCCCGGATCTGCGTGAGTTCTTCATCGAGTTCCTGGAACTGCGACGTCACCCGAGCGCCGACCTGGAGCGCGCTCTGCTGTACGGCCACCAGGTGCGCTTCCGAACTGGCGCCCTTTGCTTCGGCCGCGGATGCCTGGGACTGCTGCGAGATCGCAAGACCCCACGCGACACCCGCGAACGTGCAGGCGACACCCACGGCGAGACCGGCGCCAGCGCTGGTGCCGGAAAGCAGAAGGAAAGGTGAGAGGGAAGCGGACGCCGCGGCCGCGGCACAGGCTTGGTGAAGTTTCATG
>CAZEDA010000509.1:0-3062 GCA_964510915.1 uncultured Rhodocyclaceae bacterium
AAGTACCGGAGCAACCTCGCCGCGGGCCGTGCCCTCGGCAGCCTCCTCGCAGACCGTCTGCGGTTCTCGCCGGCGCCCGATCTCGTAGTGCCGATGCCGCTCTCCCTGGCGAGGCAACGCGAACGCGGTTTCAACCAGGTACGGGAACTCATGGCCCACCTGCCTTCGGAGCTGTCGTCGCGAGTGGAAACGCACCGGCTGTTCCGCGCGAGGGACACCGTAGCCCAGGCCGGCCTGCCGCTCGAAGAACGCCGGCGCAACGTCTCCGGCGCATTCGAGGTAACCGGTTCCCTGGAGGGCCTGCGTGTCGCGCTCGTGGACGACGTCATGACGACTGGCGCGACGGCCGACGCCGCGGCGGCGGCGCTGATCGCCGCCGGCGCGGAGAGTGTGGACGTGTGGGTGGTGGCGCGGGCGCTGCGCTGATCAGCCGGCCGTGCGCAGCGCGGCGATCTGCCGCTCGACGTAGGCCTGCACTTCCGGCGTGAGCGCACCGGTCTCGAGGGACTGCTGGAATGCGGCGCGCGACTCTGCAGAGCGTCCGAGTTCCCTCAGCGAGATCGCACGGCCCATGTGCCAGACAGCACGCGGGTTGCCCGCGGCGATGGCCTGCGTGTAACGGTCGACCGCCTCGGCGTGCCGGGCGGCACGCTGCAGCATGCCCGCGAGCATCGCCATGTACTCGGCATTGCCGCGCGCGATGTCCTCGTAGGATTCCAGCGTCGCGATCGCACGCGTCACGTCGCCCCGCTCCGCCTGAAGACGCGCCGCCACCAGCGCAAACGGTGCGTAGCGAACGTGGTCGAGACCGTCCAGCAGCAGTGCCTCGGCGTCCGTGTATCGCCGTGCCTCGAGCATCAGCCCGAGCAGCGACTGCCGCGCCGCCACGTGATCGGCGGCGAAGGCCAGCGCCTCATCGAAGCGGGCCTGCGCCTCGGTCACATTGCCGCGCTCGAGCGCACTCGAACCGGCGCGGAAAGCCGCTTCCGCGCGTTCCTTCGCGGTCGGCGGATGATCGCGGCGCTCGATGCGTCCGTCGGCGAGCGGTTCAGGCGCCATGGCCGCGACAGCATTGGGCGGCAGCGGCTTGACCTTGGCGGGCGTCGGTGCCGATTCGGCGGCCGGGGCGGGGTGGGCCACGCGAGTCGCGACGGGACCGGGCGCATGAGCAGCCACCACGATCGGCCGGGCCGCCGGCGGGATCGGGGTTCCCCACAGCGCATCAGGTTTCGGCAATGGCGTCGATGCCTCGACCACGGCGGGCGCCGTTGCTGGCGCAGCCGTTTCGGTCGTCTTCACCGTCTCGGTGGCCGGTGCTTCGACAACGGGCGCAGGCGGCACAGCCACGTCAGGTCGCGCAGCGACCGCCGGGCGATGCGTCCATACGGAAGGACCGATCGCCGCAGCCGCCGCCGCAGCAACGACCGTCGCGGCGCCCACGGCGAGGCGGGCATGGCTCCGAAGTCGGGGGGCCGACACGGCTCGCACCGACGGTCCGGGCCGCGTCGGCGCCGGTACGGGGGCCGCCTGGGCGGCATTGCGCTGTTCGAGGTCGCGCAGGACCCGGTTGATGACGCTCATACGATCCACGGAATGAGAATGCGGCGCGCCGAAGCGGTGTCGCGTGCGGCCGCCAGCACGTGGCGCATGCCGACGCGGTCGTTGCCTTCGGCATAGACCAGCAGCAGTGCCTTGTGGGCCAGGATGTTCACGAGGCGCGGCACACCGCCCGTCGCCCGATGCAGGAACCAGATGCCCACGCGCGAGAAGAGCAGCGGGCCGGAGTAGCCGGCAACGCGCAGCCGATGCCGAAGGTAGTGACGCAGTTCCGAGCGGCCGAGCCGGTCCAGCTGGTAGTGGAACGCGATGCGCTGCTTCAGCTGGCGAACGGCGGGATTGTCCAGATTGCGGTCCAGTTCGGTCTGGCCGAACAGCACCACCTGCACGAGCTTGCTCTTCTCGGTCTCGAGATTCGACAGCAGGCGCAGCGTCTCGAGCGTGGCGAGCGGCATGGCCTGGGCCTCGTCGATCAGCACGACGACGCGCTTGCCCTGCGACGCGAACTTGACCAGCGTGTGGTTGAGCGTCTTCAGCAGATGGTGCGGATCGTCAGCAGGATTGAGGCGGACGCCGAACTCCTGCCCGAGCGCCGCCATGAGGCCGCGCGGCTCCAGCAGCGGGTTCGGAATGTAGGCCGTGACGTACTGGCTGCCGAGCGTGGACAGCAGCCGGCGGCACAGCAGCGTCTTGCCGGTGCCGACTTCCCCCGTGATCTTGATGAAGCCTTCCCCGGCCTCGAGCGCCACGAGGAGCACGTTCAGCGCTTCCTGGTGGGCCTGCGCGTCGAACGCGAAGGTCGTGTCCGGCGTGATGCCGAACGGGGCTTCACGCAGGCCGAAATGGTTCTGGTACATGGCTTCAGACATGGCGTGATGCTCCTTGATGTCTCTCGATCGACGGGCGCGGCATCAGCGGTCCTTGCCGTCGCGCCACATGGAATTGCCGTTGGGGCCGTCTGCGGCCTCGTACGCGCGAAGTCGCGCACGGATGTCCTGCAGATCCTTCTCGGCCGTGGTGTCGCCGACGATGACCGTCGGCTTGAGCAGGATCACAAGTTCGCTCTTGCGAGAGGCGTTGGCGGTGGACCGGAAAGCGCCGCCGACGACCGGTGCGTTGGCCAGACCGGGCACGCCGGAGCGCGTGCGCTGCGTGGACTCGCGCATGAGGCCGCCGATCGCGACGATGTTCCCGTCGTTCACGCGGACCACGGTGTCCGTCTCGCTGATGGTGCTGGACGCGAGCGGCAGGCGGAAGCTGCCGGAAGTGCCCAGGTCGATGTTCTTGCTCTTCTCCACCACGTTGGAGACCGACGGGTGGATGTGCAGGATGATCTGGCTGTTCTCGTCGATCTGCGGCGTCACGTCGAGCGCCACGCCGGAGAAGAACGGCTGCACCACGATCGAGGGCGACTGCGTCGTCCCGCCGGCCGCGTTCGTCAGTGTCGTCGTGGTGACGTTCGTCACGAAGAACTCGTCGTTGCCGACCTTGAGCACGGCCTTCTG
>CAZEDA010000510.1:0-3055 GCA_964510915.1 uncultured Rhodocyclaceae bacterium
GTGGGCGAGGAGTTCATCCCGCTCGGCGTGTCCCAGTTCGCGCAGACCATCCAGAACATCCAGAAGGCCAAGCCCGACTGGATCCTCACGATCAACGTGGGAGCCGCGCAGGATTCCTTCTTCGAGCAGGCCGCTGCCGCCAAGCTGAACCTGCCGATGGGTTCGTCCATCAAGATCATGCTGGGCTTCGAGCACAAGCGCTTCGCGCCGCCCGCGCTCAACAACATGCACGCCGTGGCCAACTGGTTCGAGGAAATCGACACGCCTGAAGCCAACAGCTTCAAGAAGCGCTGGCGCGCCAAGTTCCCGAACGAGACGTACATCAACGACATGGGGTACAACGCCTACACGGCCGTCTACATGTACAAGCATCTCGTCGAGACGGCCAAGTCCACGAAGCTTGCCGACCTGCGCAAGGTCATCGCGACCGGCAAGGCTTGCATCGAAGCGCCCGAAGGCCAGATCTGCATCGACCCCAAGAGCCAGCACACGTCCCACCGCATGCGTCTGATCTCGGTCGACGCGAAGCACGCGGTGACGGTCCTCAAGGACTACGGCGTGATCCAGCCCTACTGGCTCGGCAAGATCGGGTGTGACCTGACCAAGAACAACGACAAGAAGCAGTACACCCCGACGGATCTGCCCAAGAAGTAATCGCTGTTCCCGGTTCCCGGCGGCGCGACACGCGGAGCGCGCCGCCGGGCTCCCAACGATCTTTTGCTGGCTGAACGGCAACGGAGCGCATCATCGCCGAGATCTTTTCAGTCCTGTATCAGTTCGCGGACGTCTTCGCGTTCCTGATCCTTTCCGCTGCGGGCCTCGCCATCGTGTTCGGCATGATGGGCGTGATCAACATGGCGCACGGTGAGTTCATCATGTGCGGCGCCTACGTCACGGTCGGGCTCGTGCACGGCGGCTTCCCGCTTCCGCTTGCGCAGTTGTGCGGCACGATCGCCGCCGGACTCATCGGCGTGCTGGTCGAGGTCGCCATCGTCCGCAAGTTCTACAAGCGTCCCCTCGATTCGCTGCTTGCCACCTGGGGCCTCAGTCTGGTGGTGACACAGGGCATGCTGATTCTCGTGGGCTCCTCCGTGGCCGGCATCGGCACGCCACCCGGCAGCTTCATGGTGGGCGAGTACACGTTCTCGGTTTACCGGCTCATCCTGTTCGCAGGCGCTCTCGCGGCGCTGGGCCTCATCTACGTCGTCTTCATGCGCACCCGCTTTGGCGTGTATGCCCGTGCCACGATGCAGAACGCGCAGATGGCGCAGGCGCTCGGTGTCCGGGTGGGAAGGGTCTACGCCCTGAGCTTCGGTCTCGGCGCGGCCCTCGCGGGATTCTGCGGTGCCCTCTACGCGCCGACGATGACGCTGATCCCCACCATGGGGGCGACGTTCGTCGTCGAGAGTTTCGTCACGGTGGTGGTCGGCGGGTCCAACGTCCTGCTCGGAACGGCGCCGGCCGGCGTGCTGCTTGCCGCGGTCCGCACGGCGCTGAATGCCTGGGCCGGTCAGATCATCGGTCAGATCGGCATGCTGATCGCCGTGATCATCATCATCCGGGTTCTCCCCGAGGGGATCTCCGGCTTCCTCACCCGCAGACAACGCTGACAGGATCGGACGCCATTCCATGCTGAGGCTCATCAACGGACCGCAGACGGTCGGCAACGGCTGGCCCTTCTGGATCTGCTTTCTCGTCGTGCTCGCCGCGGCGCTCGGCTATCCGATGGTGGCCGACTCCTACGACGTCGGCAATTTCGCGTACTTCCTCATCTGGGTGTTCATGGCCCTGGGCCTGTGCCTGATGTGGGGCTACTGCGGCATGCTGTCCTTCGGGCAGACGTTCTTCTTCGGCATCGCGGGCTATTCCTACGGTGTGCTGGCGATCAACTTCGGCGGCGGCGGCATGACGGTCCTCGCGCTCGTGATTGCCATCGCGCTCGCCGCCCTGAGCGCCGTCATCCTCGGTTACTTCATGATCTGGGGACGGGTCGGCGGCGTGTTCTTCGGCATCGTGACGCTGTCGGCCACGCTCGTGCTCGCGTTCTTCCTCGGCCAGACCGCCGGCCCCGAGTGGCGCATCGGCGATGCCCGTCTCAACGGCTTCAACGGCATGAAGGGCATGGACCCGCTCAACATTCCGTGGTTCGAGGGCGAGTCGATCTACTTCGAAGGCTCCAGCCTTTACTACCTCGCCATCGCCCTCATTCTCATCGTCTACCTCGGACTGCGCATGCTCCTCAACTCGCGCTTCGGCAACGTGATCGTTGCCATTCGCGAAGATCCGCAACGCGCCGAGCTGCTGGGCTACGACGTCCGCAAATATCAGCTCATCACCTTCGTCATCGGTTCGGCGCTGGCGGGCCTCAGCGGCGTCCTCTACACATCCTGGGGACAGTTCATCACGCCGTCGAGCGTGGGCCTTCCGGCGGCGGCGATGCCCATCGTGTGGGTGGCGTTCTCCGGTCGCGGTGACATCACGGCCACGCTCGTGGGCTCGTTCCTGATCCTCGTCACGTTCCAGGCGATCACCGTCCACAGTCAGCAGGCCGCGCTCGTGCTCATGGGCGGCATGCTGCTCGCCACCGTGATGATCGCGCCGCAGGGATTCGTCATCGGCGTCGCGCGCCTCATCGGCAGGCTGTTCTCCAAGCGCGGCGCGAGCGGGACCTGACCATGGCCGAACTGCTCAAGACTCACGGACTCTCCAAGACCTTCGGCGGCCTCGCTGCCGTCTCCGGTGTGGACCTGTCCGTGGAAGAGGGCGAGATCCACTGCCTCATCGGACCGAACGGCGCCGGCAAGAGCACGCTGTTCAAGCTCATCATGGGCACCTATCCGCCCTCGGCGGGCACCATCTCGTTCCGCGGTGCCGACGTGACTGAAGAGCGTCCTTACCAGCGCGTGAAGAAGGGCCTCAGCATCAAGATGCAGACGCCCAGCATCTTCAAGGAACTGCCGGTACGCCAGAACATCCATATCGCGCTTCAGCACCACGTGTCGAAGCAGCAGCTCCCGACCGAGGAGGACCGCCTGCTCGGCATGCTGGAGCTTTC
>CAZEDA010000511.1:0-3022 GCA_964510915.1 uncultured Rhodocyclaceae bacterium
CCGGGAGCCGCGGAGTGCGAGCCGGGTCGATGGCAGTGATGGCGCCGTTTCCCTACCTTGCGCAGTGTGAAGCCCGACTTTCCGGCAGCGGAGTTCGCTGGGGTGCGCAGGACGTGAGCGAACACGCCTCGGGTGCGTTCACCGGGGAAGTGTCCGGCGCCATGCTCCGGGAGTTCGGTTGCAGTTTCGTGCTGGTCGGGCATTCGGAAAGGCGTTCGCTGCACGGTGAGTCGAGTGCGCTGGTGGGGCGGAAGGCAGTTGCAGCCCATGCAGTCGGCCTGACTCCCGTAGTCTGTGTTGGCGAGTCCCTCGCGGATCGCGAAGGCGGCCTGACGGAGTCGGTGGTGGGTGGCCAGATCCAGGCGTTCCTGGACGTGGCCGGGCCGGCGGTACTGGCCGCTGCGGTGATCGCGTACGAGCCCGTCTGGGCGATCGGAACGGGAAAGACCGCATCGCCGGAGCAGGCTCAGGAAGTACACGCGCTCATTCGTCGCGTGGTGGCTGCGGTCGATGCGACCAGAGCCTCGACGATCCCGATTCTTTATGGGGGGAGCGTCAAGGGTTCCAACGCAGCGTCGTTGTTTGCAATGCCTGACGTGGACGGTGGTCTCGTCGGGGGAGCTTCCCTGAACGGAAGCGAGTTTCTGGATATTTGCCAGGCTGCGGTCGCTTGCAGCCCCAATTGAACTGACTGATGCAGACTGTAATCCTGATCATCCATGTGCTTGCCGCTGCCGGTATCATCGGCCTCGTGCTGCTCCAGCACGGCAAGGGCGCAGACATGGGCGCTGCCTTCGGAAGCGGTTCGGCAGGCAGCCTGTTCGGCTCGAGCGGGTCGGCGAATTTCCTGAGTCGGGCCACGGCGGCCCTGACGGCGGTGTTCTTCGCGACCAGCCTTGGACTGACCTACCTCTCTGCTGGGCAGTCGCATGACAAAGGGGTAATGACGGAACTTCCGGCGGAGCCGGCGAAGACTGCACCAGCCGCGGCGGCCGGTGAAGCCAAGCCCGACGCCGCACCGGCCGAGGATTCCAAGGCCAAGGAGATTCCGAAGTAGTTGCTGAGTTTTGGGCTGTAAAGATTTGAGCCTCCGCAAAAAAAGATTCAAGCGGAGGTCGAGATATGCCGATGTGGTGAAATTGGTAGACACGCTGTCTTGAGGGGGCAGTGGCGAAAGCCGTGTGAGTTCGAGTCTCACCATCGGCACCAAATCTGGAACGCGGCAGGCCAGCCTTGACGGGTATTGGCGGCTAACCGCATGGAGGGGAAGGGCGCCCTTGTCGGCGGTACGGCCCCGTCGGCTTGGGGTCGACATTTCGACTTCCGGTCCGCGAGTGATGCTGCAAAACTACTTTCCGATACTGCTTTTCATATTGGTCGGGCTCGGTGTGGGTACCGTCTCGATCATTGCCGGGGGCGGGCTCTCCCGCCTTCTGGGGCATCATCGCCCGGATTCCGACAAGCTCTCTCCCTACGAATGCGGCTTTGAAGCCTTCGAGGACGCGCGCATGAAGTTCGACGTGCGCTACTACCTCGTCGCCATTCTGTTCATCATTTTCGATCTCGAGATTGCCTTCCTGTTCCCCTGGGCGGTCGTGCTCGACCAGATCGGCATGTTCGGCTTCCTTGCCATGGTCGTCTTCCTGGCCGTACTGGTGGTCGGGTTCATCTACGAGTGGAAGAAAGGGGCGCTGGAATGGGAGTAGAAGGCGAACTACAGAAGGGCTTCGTCACGACCAGTATCGACAACCTGATCAACTGGACGCGCACGGGCTCCCTCTGGCCCATGACCTTCGGTCTCGCCTGCTGCGCGGTCGAGATGATGCAGGCGGGTGCTTCCCGCTACGATCTTGATCGTTTCGGTATTGTGTTTCGCCCGAGTCCGAGACAATCGGACGTCATGATCGTGGCTGGGACGCTGTGCAACAAGATGGCCCCCGCGCTTCGCAAGGTGTACGACCAGATGGCCGAGCCCCGGTGGGTGATCTCCATGGGTTCCTGCGCGAACGGCGGCGGCTACTACCACTACTCTTATTCGGTCGTGCGGGGTTGCGATCGCATCGTGCCGGTGGATGTCTACGTGCCCGGGTGCCCGCCCACGGCGGAAGCGCTGCTCTACGGCATCATCCAGCTCCAGAACAAGATCCGCCGGAACAACACCATCGCCCGGTGACCTCTTGAGCGACTTCACTGCATTGTTCGAATCCGTCGCCCGCGTCCTGGGTGACGCCGTACGCAAGACCGAGGTGGTGCGCGATCAGGCGATCGTCGAGATCGCCGCAGACGCCTGGGTCGACGCCGCCAGAAAACTGCGCGACACCGCCGATCTCCGATTCGAGCAGCTCATCGACCTTTGCGGCGTCGACTATCAGACGTATGGCGAGGGTCGCTGGGAGGGGCAGCGCTTCGCGGTTGTGACGCAACTGCTCTCCGTGAGCCGCAATCAGAGGCTCCGCGTGAAGGTGTTCGCCGCCGAAGATGACTTTCCGTCCGTGGATTCCGTGAGTGCGGTCTGGGCTGCCGCCAACTGGTTCGAGCGCGAAGCCTTCGACCTGTTCGGTATCGTGTTTCCCGGCCATCCGGATCTCCGCAGGCTGCTCACCGACTACGGTTTCATCGGACATCCGTTCCGCAAGGATTTCCCGATCTCCGGTTTCGTCGAAATGCGCTACGACGCCGATCAGAAACGCGTTATCTACCAGCCCGTCACCATCGAACCCCGCGAGATCGTGCCGCGGGTCGTGCGAGAGGATCACTATGGCGATGTCGGCTGAACGCCGCCCGGCTTCCATGCCTCACCGCCCCATGGTCAGCCCTGAACATGACGCGACTGACCTCTCCGTCCCCATGAATACCGACACAGTGCATCGTTCGTCTGCGGGAGTCAGCCATGGCTGAGATCCGCAACTTCACGATGAACTTTGGTTCCGGCGTAACGCCGGCGATGCCGGCATTAGCCTTCACCGAAGTGCATCGTTCGTCTGCGGGAGTCAGCCATGGCTGAGATCCGCAACTTCACGAT
>CAZEDA010000512.1:0-3014 GCA_964510915.1 uncultured Rhodocyclaceae bacterium
GGGACAACGGCGCCGCCCGCATCACCGCCTCCCGATCCGTGTTCCAATCGCGCCTTCCCGATTTTCAAGAGAAGTCGCCATGACCCGCATCGATCTCGACAAGCGCACCGCCATCGTCACGGGCGCCGCACGAGGCATCGGCCTCGCCATTGCCGAAAGACTGCTCGCCTCCGGCGCTCGCGTCGCCCTCTGGGATGTGGACTCGGCAGAACTCGAGGCCCAGCGCAGCCGTCTGTCGAAAGAAGCCATGGTGTCCGCCTTCACGGTGGACGTCACCGACGAAGCCGCCGTGCAGCAGGCCGTGCGCTCCACGGAGGCACGACTCGGCCCCATCGACATTCTCGTGAACAACGCGGGCATCGGCGGCCCGAACCTGCCCATGTGGGAATACGACGTCGCCGTCTTCCAGAAGGTCTTCGCCATCAACGTGACGGGCACCTTCCTCTGCTCGAAGGCCGTGATCCCCGCGATGCGCCAGCGCAACTACGGTCGCATCGTCAACATCGCTTCGATCGCGGGGAAGAACGGCACGCCGTTCTTCTCGGCCTACAGCGCCTCGAAGGCCGCGGTAATCGGTCTCACGAAGGCGCTCGCGAAGGAACTCGCCGAGACGGAGATTCTCGTGAACACGGTCACGCCCTCCGTCGCCGACACGGACATCCTCAAGCAGTTCGAGCCCGAGAAAGTGAAGTGGATGCTGGACCAGGTGCCGAAGGGACGGTTCGTGCGCCCCGACGAGATCGCCGCGATGGTCGCGTGGCTCGCGTCGGACGAGTGCTCGTTCTCGACGGGTCAGGTGTTCGACATCACGGGCGGGCGGTCGGTGTACTGACCTTGCCGGCCGTCCGCTTCACGGAACGGCGGAACACTTCGGCGAGCACCCACAGCGCAAGTCCGGCCGCGACGAAGGGCCACGTGTAGCCGAAGTGTTCGATGGACCAGCCGAACAGCACCACACCGATGGCCTGTCCGAGAAACAGGCACATCGCGAACAGACTCACACCGGCACCGCGCGCCTCGGGAGAAATCTCGGTGGCGCGCGTCTGCAGCGTGTTGTGCAGCATGTAGAACGCGAAGCCCTGCAGCGCCACGAAAGGCGCGACGGCGGCCGCACTCGGCAGCACGGCGATCATGACGAAGCACAACGCCATCAGCCACCCGCCACCGCGTACCAGCCCGGCTTCGCCCAGTCGCCCGACGAGGCGTCGCACCAGAAAGCTGTAGCAAAGCCCGCCGATGCCGAACCCCGCGACGATGAGGCCGGTCACCGTATCGCTCAGATGGAAGGCCTCCTTGATGTGGGCACCGACGAATCCGAGGGCGCCGAAGAACAGGATGCCTTCCACCGCCACGGTCGCGAGCACCGGACGGGCGCGCGGTGACGCCACGATCGTCGCGTATCGGCGCCATGGCGGCGTGTAGCTGCCCGTACCGCGGTCGCCGATGCGAAGCGACTCGCGGCCGATGAGCACGGCCAGCAGCAGGAAGCCCGCCGCGATCACACCGAAGGTGCTGCGCCAGCCGAAGGCGTCACTCATCACGCCGCCGATGAGAGGTCCGAAGCTCTGGCCCAGCAGCGTGCCCGCAATGAAGCGGCCGAGGATGGCCTGCCGGCCCTCGTACGGGAATCGGTCGCCGATGAATGCGAGCGACAGCGGGATGACTGCGCCGGCGGCCATGCCCGTGAGGAATCGTCCGGTGTTGAGTACGGCCAGCGTGGGCGCAAAGGCGCACAGCATGGCTGCCAGTGCCGCCGCCACCATGCCGGAGGCGATGACCCGCAGCTTGCCGAACCGGTCCCCCAGCGGCCCGTGAATGGCCTGGAAGGTGCCGTACGCGAAGGTGAACGCCGTGAGGACGAAGGCGGCATCGGGCACGGCGACACGGAACTCGCGCGCCAGGGTGGGGAGCAGGGGATCGGCTGCCCGCATCGATGCGCCGGATACGAACCCCGCCGTGGCGAGGAGGACGACGGTGGCGAGCGCGGTGCGCTCGGTTTGCTGCGACATGACCGGGCCGGTGCGAAAAGGACCCGGAGGTTAGCCGGTTTTGCGCCTCGGCGGAAACGCCCGTGCGTCAGTCCGCACGGCAGATCGTCGTCGTCACGGCCTGCAGGGTCGAGCCGTCGACGGCGTCCTCGGCATGAACCAGCACCCCTGAGTTCGCCGGTTCGAACTCCGAGGGCGCGGGCAGACGCACGTCGAGCGCCACGCGACCCGCGGCGTCCGGCGTGAAGGGGCCCGCGACCCTGCGCACCACGAAATCGTGTGCAAGCCGCTTGCCACCGTTCTCTCCCGCCTTGACCTGCGTGCTCAACCCGTTCTGGTACAGCACCACGTAGACGCGGGCGCGACTGCGCAGTTCATCGCGGTCGATCCGCACCTCGCCCGAGACGCGCGTCTCGCGGCGCTCTCCGGGTATTGCGCGGACCACGATGTGCGCCCGGGGTTTGTCGGCAGCCGCGCCGCGGGCACGCGCTGCGATCTCGTCCGCGAACTCATGCGGGCGGACATCGCGTCCGTCGAACACGAACTGCGGGGTGTAGATCGTGTTCGACCGGTTGCGGGCCGCCACACGCTGCTGACGCGCCGAATAGTCAGGGCTCGAGAACCGGTCCGGCCACCCGAGCTTGTTCCAGTAGTCGACGTGATAGGCGAGAGGAATCGCGGAAGGCGTGGTGCCGGGCCTGCCGAACTCACGGGACAACCAGCGATCGGCGGGAGGGCAACTGTTGCAGCCCTCGGAGGTATAGAGCTCGAGCACCGGGAGGCGCGTGGCGCCGCTTTCGACGTCGCACGTGCCGGCGTGCGCAAGAGATGTCGCGAGTGTACCCAGTGCCACGAACACGGAGCCTGCCAATCGTCGAATGCCGTTCATGAGTCGTCCTCCCGTGCGAAGCGCACGGAGACTGGTACGGGCGGAGGGGGGCATTGGATTCGCGGCGTGGACGATGTTGGGACGAGAGGCCTCAGTCGTCGGCGCGATTTCTTCGGCGTTTGCCCCGGAGTCGGGGC
>CAZEDA010000513.1:0-3006 GCA_964510915.1 uncultured Rhodocyclaceae bacterium
AGGCCATCGCCGACGGGCAGACTCTGACGTTCCTCGAAGCCTGGGGCGGCTCCCTGGCCTACACGTTCCAGCTGTACTTCGACTTCTCCGGATATTCCGACATGGCCATCGGTCTGTCCTGGCTGTTCGGTGTACGGCTGCCGCTCAATTTCGATTCACCCTACAAGGCGGTGAACATCATCGAGTTCTGGCGGCGCTGGCACATGACGCTGTCGCGCTTCCTCCGTGACTACCTGTACATCGCCCTCGGCGGCAATCGCAAGGGCCCGGTCCGGCGCTATGCGAACCTGCTCATCACGATGCTGCTGGGTGGCCTGTGGCACGGCGCGGGCTGGACCTTCGTGTTCTGGGGCGCCCTGCACGGGCTCTACCTGGTCATCAACCACGGGTGGCATGCGCTGCGGTCGAAACTCGGTTTCCCGCCGGGAGAGGGATCCTTCATGGGTCGGCTTGCGGCCAGAACCATCACCTTCGTGGCCGTGGTAGTCGCATGGGTGTTCTTCCGCGCCGAAGACCTCGGGGATGCGCTCACCATGCTCGCCGGCATGGCCGGGCTCTCCGGCATCTCGCTGCCTACCGGCCTCGCCAGTCACTTCGGTCCGCTCGTGGGCGTATTCGCCAGGTTCGGCATCGGCTTCGATCTCGGCGGCGGGACGAACTTCGTGCTGACCTACCTCTGGGTGATCGGACTCGCCCTCGTGGCGTTCCTCCTGCCAAACTCTCAGGAACTGCTTGCGCGTCACGATCCTTCCCTCGCGTCCCACGCGACGTCCGCACCGGGTGCGCCCGCGAGAAATCGTCTCGGCTGGACTCCCAGCCGGACCTGGGCGCTGGTGATGGGGGTGATGCTCGCGGTCGGACTGCTCACGCTCGCGCGTGTCACCGAGTTCCTCTACTTCCAGTTCTGAGCCGACGACGACCATGCCCGGCACGTACCTTCGCGCAATGCTGCTCTCGTGCGTCGTCACGCTGCTGCTGAGCGCGCTCGTCAATTACGCCGTCGATCCTTACGGCCTCTATCGCTCTGTGGAACTGGCGGGCCTCAATACTCTCAAGCCGAAGTCCGGTCCGAACGGCCAGCTGGTCAAGCCGTATAGGGTGCTGGAGGCCAGACCGCGCACTCTGGTGCTGGGCAACTCGCGAACGGAAGCCGGCCTCGATCCGGAAAGCCCGGCGTGGCCCCAGGACATGCGCCCCGTGTACAACCTGTCGCTGCCCGCGAGCGGCATCGACGCTGCGCTCGGCAATCTGCGGCACGTGCTCGCGAACGAACCCCCGAAGAACGTGGTGCTCGGCATCGACTTCTTCGACTTCGTGACCGACGCCCGGCGCGCCGGCCGCGCGCAGGCCAGGGAACCCGGTGATCTCGAGCGCCGTCTGCTCGCGGACCGCAATGGTCAGCCGAATCCAAGCCGCCAGTGGCAGGTGATCGAGGATCACGCAACGGTTCTCTTCTCCCTGAACACGCTCATCGACACGGTACAGACCGTCGCCATGCAACGCATGGCGAACGTGGCCAATCTCACGGCGGGCGGGTTCTACCCCATGTTCGAGTACCGTCGCTTCATCCAGGCCGACGGTCAGAACACGATGTTCCGTCAGGTGGAGACGACGTACCTCACGAGCTATCTGCGTCTCCAGCCCACGCTGTATCCGACCGCGGGGAACACCTCTCCGGAACTCGCCCACCTCGCAGCGATCATCGCGGCGTGCCGGGCGGCAAACGTCCGGCTGATCGTGTTCGTGCATCCGTACCACGCCCACATTCTCGAGAGCTATCGGGCCGCCGGTCTTTGGGATCTGTTCGAGGAATGGAAACGTGCGGTAGTCCGTGTGGTCGATGCGGACCGGCGCGCGCATCCGGACCAGCCGGCCGTGGCGCTCTGGGACTTCAGCGGGTTCAACGAGATCACCAGCGAGGACGTGCCGAAAGCCGGTGACCGCAAGACCGAGATGCGGTGGTACTGGGAGGCCGGCCACTACAACGCGGCGGTCGGCGACAAGGTGCTTGCGAAGATTCTCGCGGAAGGCGATCCGACGGATGCGGCCTTCGGTGTGCGCCTCACGCCGGACAACGTCGAAGCACAGATCGAGCGCATCCGCGCCGAGCGCGAGCGCTATGCGGCGACTCACGCTCAGGACATCGAAGGCATCCGGAAGCTGGCGGAGTCGATCCGCAACCGCGGAAAGCCAGGTCGCTGACCCGCCGGCAACGACCGATCGACGCCGCCGCTCAGCGGCGCTCGATGTCGCGTACCAGCGGCAGCAGCGTATCGAGGTTCGAAGTCGTCTTCACCTTCACGACCGAGCTCGTCTGATCCGTCTCGAGCCTCGGCAACCTCGTGCATACGACTTCGACGTTGCGGAACGACTTGTTCATTTCCTCGATCAGCACTTCGCCGGCGGCCTTCGCCATGGCGTACTCGGTCATTCCCTTCGGCCGATCGGTCACGAAGACCGTGGAGGGAAAGTACACACGGACCTTGCGCTCGCGGGGGATTGCCTCCAGCGCGACGCAGAGATCATGGAATCTCTCGATGTAGAACGCGCAGAACTCCGCATAGAGCGCGGGATCGAACAGGCCCGCCTTCTTGCGATAGATCCTGGGCGTGGCAAAGAAGTAGACGGAGGTCAGCGACTGCAGCAGAGGGCCCAGAGAGGCCGGCGAATCCGCGATCACATCGAACTGCCGCGCCTCGCAGGCACCACGACCGCTGGCGGTCACCTCACCGGCAATCCGCTCGGCATCCTCACGGCCCGCAGCGTAGGTGACCACGACGCGCCCGCCTCCCGCCGCCACGAGTTTGGCCGACAGTTCCCCGAGACCGCGGGAACCGCCCACCACGAGCGCTACGGAACTCGCGAACTCCTCCGCGCCCACGTGGGCCGCGAGGTCCGCCGGGGTGGGCTGCGCCTGCGGCGCGGGACGTTGAAAGGCTTTCACACCGCCCTGCACCGGACCATCGAACACGACATCGAACAGCCGTACGCGCGCATCGAATCGTC
>CAZEDA010000514.1:0-3001 GCA_964510915.1 uncultured Rhodocyclaceae bacterium
ACGGCGTGGGCTTCGGCGGCATCTCGGTGGGCGGCATGGTCGCCAACCGCAAGGTGTTCGGCGGCGCCCTCCTGCCCAACGTCGATCATCTTCCGCACACCCACAACCTCACCGCCAACGCCTACTCGCGCGGACAACCCGAGTGGGGCGCGCATCTGGCCGAATCGCTCGAGCAGCTCGTTGCCCTGCACGACGCGTCGAACATCGCGGCCGTCATCGTCGAGCCGGTCGCCGGCTCCACCGGCGTGCTGGTTCCGCCCAAGGGCTACCTGGAAAAGCTGCGCGAGATCTGCACGAAGCACGGCATCCTGCTCATCTTCGACGAGGTCATCACCGGCTTCGGCCGTACCGGCCAGCCCTTCGCGGCGCAGACCTTCGGCGTCACGCCCGATCTCATCACCTGCGCGAAGGCGCTCACGAACGCCGCCGTGCCAATGGGCGCGGTGATCGTGCGCAACGAGATCTACGAAACGTTCATGACCGGCCCGGCGAACACCATCGAGTTCTACCACGGGTACACGTACTCCGGGCACCCGCTGGCTGCTGCTGCTGCGATCGCCACGCTCGATCTGTTCGAGTCCGAAGGTCTGTTCGAACGCGGCGCCTCGCTCGCGAAGTACTGGGAAGACGCCGCGCATTCCATGAAGGGCATGCCGCACGTCATCGACGTCCGCAACATCGGCCTCGTGGCGGGGATTGAACTGGAGCCTCTCCCGGGCAAGCCGACGGCCCGCGCGTTCGAGGCTTTCCTCAAGGCCTACGAGAAGGGCGTGCTGATCCGCACCACGGGCGACACCATCGCGCTGTCGCCGCCGCTCATCATCGAGAAGAGCCACATCGACCAGATCTTCGGCACCATCGCCGACGTCCTCAAAGCCGTCGCCTGATCCGTTCCTCTCCCTCCCCGCGGCGGCCCCGGTTGCCGCGGGACCCGGGCCTTTCGCAGAGGCCCCGTCAGCCGCACCAGTCGCCCCGGACCATGAAATTCGTCATCGCTCAACTGCAGCACGAAACCAACACCTTCTCGCCGGTCACGACGCCCTGGGAATCCTTCGGCGGCAAGGGCGGTCCTCCCCTCGGCGCCGACGCCTATCGCGCCATCAAGGGCACGCGCCTGCCGATGGCGGCTTTTCTCGATCTGGCCGAAGCGGAAGGCGCCGAGATCGTCACGCCGTTCGCCGCCTGGGCGAACCCGAGCGGCCCGGTGGACGGCGAAGCCTACGACCGCTTCTGCGAGATCCTCTGCGACGAAGTGGCGAAGGGTTGCGATGCCATCTTCCTGGACCTGCACGGGGCGATGGTGGTGGCGGACCGCACCGATGACGGCGAAGGCACGCTGCTGGAGCGCGTGCGCTGGGTCGCACCGAACACGCCGATTGCCGTGTCGCTCGACCTGCACGCGAACGTGACGGATGCCATGGTGCGCAACGCCACCGTGATCGCCGGCTACAAGACCTACCCGCACGTGGACCAGTACGAGGCCGGACATCTCGCCGGCAGCATCCTGCTCCGCGCCCTCAAGGGCGAAGTGAAGCCGGTCATGGCCTGGGGCAACCGCCCGCTGCTCGCCCACACGCTCAAGCAGAACACCAACGAGGGCCCGAACAAGGCCTTCACCGATGCGGCCCGCGACGCCGAGCGCCAGGGACTGCTCGCCGCGAGCGCCTTCGGCGGTTTTCAGCAGGCGGACATGGCCGAGGCGGGCATCAGCGCCGTCACGGTCTCGGACGGCAACGTGACGGCGGCGCAGGAAGCCTGCGACCGCATCCTCGACGTGGCCTGGGCGCGCAAGGAGGAATTCATCTATCGCGGCGAGCCCCTCGACCAGGCGCTTACCCGCGCGAAGCACCTCGCGGAGGAACAGGGCGGACCGATCCTTCTGCTCGACCACGCGGACAACTGTGCCTCCGGCGCCAACCAGGACACCATGTACGTCCTGCGCGAAGCGCTGAAGCTGGGCCTCACGGACATCGCTGTCGGCCCCACCCGGGACCCCGAAGCGGTGGCCGCCATGATCGCCGCCGGTGTCGGTGCCACCGTCACCCTCGATATCGGCGGCAAGATGGACATGCCTGCCATCGGCCGCAAGGGCGAGCCCCTGCGACTCACCGGCGTGGTACGGGCGATCACCGATGGCGAGTACACCGTGACCGGGCCGCAGTTCACCGGCATGCGCTGTTACATGGGCCGTACTGCCGTGCTCGACACGGGCGCGGCAGAGATCGTGGTCATCGAACGCAACCAGGAACCCTGGGACCGCGCCGTCTTCACCAGCGTGGGCATCGACCCGACGCGCAAGCGCTTCCTGCTGCTCAAGTCGCGCATGTACTTCCGGCCGGTGTTCCTGCCGATCGCCAAGGGCATGGTGTTCTGCGATGCCCCCGGCGTCGGCACTTCCGACTGGACGGCCTTCGAGTACCGCAAGCTGCGACGCCCCATCTACCCGCTGGACGAGTTCCCCGAACACCGCTGAACCCGCCCGCCATCCACGCACTCACTCATCGATCCTGGACCATGAACAAACCTCTCGATCTCGCCTCCGGCATCAAGGACATCCCCCACTGGATCGGCGGCGCCGAAGCCGCGGGCACCAGCACACGCAGTTCCGAAGTGTTCAATCCGGCTGCGGGCCGCGTGACGGGACGAGTCCCGCTCGCGAACGAGGCGGACGTCGACGCCGCGGTGCGCAGCGGCCTCGCGGCATTCCCCGCCTGGGCCGCGACGCCGCCGCTGAAGCGCGCGCGGGTGATGTTCAAGTTCAAGGAACTGCTGGAGTCCCACCAGGACCAGCTCGCGGCGATCATCACGGCCGAGCACGGCAAGGTCTTCTCCGACGCCAAGGGAGAAGTCACACGCGGCCTCGAAGTCGTCGAGTTCGCGTGCGGCATTCCGCAGCTGCTGAAGGGCGAATACACCGAGCAGATCGGCACGGGTATCGATTCGTGGTCCGTGCGCCAGCCGCTGGGCGTGTGCGCCGGCATCACGCCGTTCAATTTCCCGG
>CAZEDA010000515.1:0-2996 GCA_964510915.1 uncultured Rhodocyclaceae bacterium
AAAGGCGGTGGTGACCTTCGTAGCCCGGACGAGTGCCCGAAGGGCCGACTCCGGGAACCTCCCTCCGACTACCGATACAACAGCAACGCCTCCCGCTCCTCGCTCCATGCGCGCTCGTCGGGCAGCGCCAGCGCATCGAGATCGGCCGGCCCGGACGACGAGTCGTCGACCCACTCGCGCAGCAGCGGGCTGCCGGCGATGAGGTCGATGGCGAGGCGTCCGCGTTCGTACTCGTAAGGAAAATCGCGCCACAGATCGTAGTCCGGACGCAGCCGGCGGATGGCCTTGAACGCCAATGCCATCAGCCGCCACGGCCGGAACGCGTGGTGATCGTAACCGGGGTCGTCCACGTGGATCTGCACGCCAGCGCAAAGCTTGCCCACGTGCTTGTGGAAGGTCGGCTCGAACCAGCACTCGCGCAGCCTGCACCCGGCGAGCCATTGCGGCGCGATCGACGCCATGGCTTCGATGATCCGGCGCGGTTCGAGATCGGGCGCACCGAACAGTTCCAGCGGACGCGTCGTGCCGCGGCCCTCCGACAGCGTGGTGCCTTCGAGCATCACGGTGCCCGCGTAGGCGCGCGCCATCGACAGGTTCGGCGCGTTGGGGCTGGGGTTGACCCAGGACTTCTCGCCGACGGGCCAGCCGTGGCCAGGTGCCGCGTCGGGCGCCCATCCGGCCATTGGCACGACGCCATACTCCAGCGAGAGATTCAGCCTGCGGATGAACCACAGACCGAGCTCGCCCATGGTGAGCCCGTGGCGCATCGGCAATGGTCCGGCGCCCACGAAGCTTTCCCACCCGTCGCGCAGCAGAGTGCCTTCCACGGGACGGCCGGCGGGATTCGGCCGATCGAGCACGTAGACGCCCTTGCCAAGGCGCGCCGCGGCTTCGAGCACGTAGCGCAGCGTCGTGATGAAGGTGTAGATGCGGCAGCCGAGATCCTGCAGATCCACGACGAGAACGTCGAAGCTTTCCATCATCGCGTCGGTGGGTCGGCGCACCTCGCCGTACAGACTGAACACCGGAATGCCCAGTGCAGGATCGAGAAAATCCGCCGACTCCACCATGTTGTCCTGCTTGTCGCCGCGAAGTCCGTGCTGCGGCCCGAAGGCGGCGGTCAGGTTCACGCCGGGCATGCGCGCGAGTGCGTCCAGCGAGTGCTCGAGGCTGGAGGTCACCGACGCCGGATGTGCCAGCAAGGCGACGCGGCGACCGGCGAGTGACTTGCGATACGTCGGCTCGGCGAGGAGGCGATCGATTCCGAAAAGCATGGGCGGTTCCTGTGGTGACGTCAGCCGAAGCTCAAGGTGAAGCCGGCGGCATGATGGAAGTCGGGGCGGTCAGCGGGGTGGGCGAGCGCCCAGTACGAGAGCTGACCTTCCTGCGTCTCAATGACAGCGGTGAGACCGAGCCTTCCGGTGGTGTGCGGGAGAAAGTCGAGGTCGAATTCGGCCCCCACCTCCAGGCGCTCTGCATCTCGACTCACCGAGATCGATGGCGCCGCGGCCGGAAGCTCGCCGCGATTCACGCGGTAGTCGCTGAAGTCGTAAGCCGCCCACTGACGGGACGGCGCGAAGTTGAACTCGCGGTAAGCGGAACCCTCGGCGGGTGCGATGAATGCCTCGAAGCAGGTGTGCTTCCAGAGTTCGTCGCGACGGTCGGCTGCAGCCTCCGGCGGGATGCGCAGCCCGGTGAGCCGGCCGGCGAGCGTGTAATGCAGCCGGAGCCTGCCGCCCGCGACCAGCGTCACCGTCGCCGAGAGAGAGCGAACAGCTTCACACGGCGTGGTGGCGAACGGAACGAGCGTCGCCCGGATCACGGGCGACGGCGCAGGCAGAAGAGTCTGCCCGCGAACTCAGGCGGCGGCGTGAACGTCGGCAAGCAGCGGGGCCAGATTGCCATGGGGATCGAACGGCCAGGCCTGCGGCCGCTCCACGATCTCGAACCGGTCCGGCTGCCGCTCGACTTCCGCGAGCATCGGCGCGGACACCTCGATCTCGCCGAGGTGCAGCGTGTTGCGCACGCGCACGATGCGGCAGTTCTCGGGCTTCACACGGACGACGGTCTTCACCGCCAGCGACACGGCGTCGCGGTCGGTGTTCATGATGATCGGGATCGCGCCGCCGTCGAGGTTCATCGACGTGATGATGTTCGCGTACGTGGAGGGGATGTCGATCTCCTTGTACACGCGCATGGTGATGATGTCCGCGCCGCCGACGCCCGTGGCATTGCCGTGCGTGATGCGCGTGAGGCCGAGGACGACGATCTTCTTGATGAGCGGCTTGTTGGTCCACTTCACGGCGCGGCGATTGCGGCCGGTGATGTTCGGATCGAAGCCCGCGCCAGAGATGTTCTTGCCCATCTCATCGATGACCAGCACGTCGATGTCGTCGAAGAAGAGCTGCGGCATGAGCGTCTTCGCCTTCGCCTGCAGTTCGGGTTCGCGCGTCGCGAGTTCGTGCGCGGGGACGATCTCCACATGGGCGGTCTCGTCGTAGGCGTTTTCCAGGATGCCCACGCCGAAGAGCACGTTGCGTTTCGTGATGTTCACATCGCGGATCTTCGGCAGCAGCTCGGGGAAGGCGTCCATCCCGTGCATGTGATAGGTGGAGGCGCCGAGGATCTTGCCGATGCCGATGGCGAGCATCTTGGTGAGCCCGCTTTCCGTCGCCCCGCGGAAACCGGTGTGCGGCTTGATGCGGTTGATGACGATCACGGCCTCGGCTTCGGCTGCGTACTTGTCCATGTGGACGGGCGTGCCGTCGTCGAGGTGACCGACGATGGTGGTTTCCATCGTGGCGCGGACCGGAACGCCGGTGGACTCTTCGGTGATGCCGTAGGTCTCGAGCACCTTGCGCTGGCCTTCGGCGGTCGCGGCGCCGTGGCTGCCCATGCACGGGAACACGAAAGGCTTGGCGCCCAGGGCCTTCAGCTCGTTGATGACCGTGCAGGCGATGAGCGCGATGTTGGCGATGCCGCGGCTGCCGCAGCCC
>CAZEDA010000516.1:0-2996 GCA_964510915.1 uncultured Rhodocyclaceae bacterium
CCAAGTTCGTGAAGGAGAACTTCCAGGTGATCCGCCGCATCAACGAGTCCGGCGTATCCGTGCTCCTGGTCGAGCAGAACGTGCACCAGACTTTGGAGGTCGCCCATCGCGGTTACGTGCTCTCGGGCGGCAAGGTGGTGGCTGAAGGCACGGCCGACGAGCTGAAGCGCCACCCGGAACTCGTCGCCGCCTATTTCGGCAATCACGGCGGCTGAAGCCCCGCGCCCCTGGATATACTCGCGCGACACTTTCCCTGGAGCGCGCCACCATGGCTGCACCCGATCCGATCCGACTGACGCAGGACCTCCTGCGGTTCAACACCATCAATCCGCCCGGCGCGGAGGAGCCCTGCGCCCGGTACATCGGGGAGATGCTCGAGAAAGTCGGTTTCCGCGTCACCTATCACGGCTTCGGGACCGGTCGCGCCAACCTGGTGGCGACCATCGGCGGCGATGCCGACATCGCGCCCATCTGCTTCACGGGCCATATCGACATCGTGCCTCTGGGCGCCAAGGCCTGGAGCAAGGACCCGTTCGCTGGCGAGACCGATGCCGGCAAGGTCTACGGCCGCGGTTCCAGCGACATGAAGGCCGGTGTCGCGGCGTTTGTCGCGGCCGCCGTGGCGCTCGCGCCGAAACTCGAGCGCACACCGGGCATCTCGATCGTCATCACGGCCGGCGAGGAAACCGGGTGCCAGGGCGCGTTCGATCTCATCCGCAAGCCCGGCGCACTGGGTCGGGCCGGTGCCATCGTCGTGGCCGAGCCGACGGGCAATTTCCCCTACGTCGGGCATAAGGGCGCGTTCTGGCTCCAGGCCCTCGCGCACGGCGTGACCGCTCACGGCTCCATGCCGGAGAAGGGTGTCAACGCGGTGTACAAGGCGGCCAAGGCGGTGACCTGCCTCGAGCACTACCACTTCGACACGCCCCCGCACGGGATGATGGGTCAGGGCACGCTGAACGTCGGCACGTTCGCCGGCGGGCTCAACATCAACTCCGTGCCCGACCGGGCCGCCATCGGCATCGATATGAGGACCGTGCCCACACAGAGCCATGCCCACATCCGCGAGTCCCTCGCGAAGGCGCTCGGCCCGGATGTCCAGCTGGAGACGCTCCTCGACGTGGAATCCGTCTACACCGAGCCCGACGACCCGTGGGTGCAGAGCGTGTTCGACGTGATGCAGAAGACGCTCGGGTCCCGCCCCGAGCCGAAGACCGCGACCTACTTCACCGATGCCGCAGCGCTCAAGCCGGCCTACGGCAATCCGCCCACGCTGATCCTGGGGCCCGGCGAGGCACACATGGCCCACCAGACCGACGAGTACTGCATCGCCGAGCGCGTGCTGCAGTCGACGGAAGCCTTCACCGAGATCATGCGCAACTGGTGCCGCGTCTGAGACATGCCGCTCCCGTTCCTCGGTAGCGGCCTTTCCGAACGGCTCGCGGCCCTGTGCCGCGATGAGCCCCCGATTCCCATTGCCACCGAGCACGAGAATCCCGCGGCGCTCGCCGTGGAAGCGCGCCTCGGCGGCTCACGGGTGGTCGTTCTCGGTACCGATCCCTCGCGGGCGTCCGGCGCCATCGGTCGCGCGGAAGCCGAAACCCTGATCGCCGGCATCGGCTATGCGCGGGCACATCGTCTGCCGATCGTCCTGCTCCTCGATTCCGCGGGCGCGCTGCTCACCGAGGGCGTGACCGTCCTCGGCGCCTTCCGCCAGCTCGAACGCTCCCTGCTGCAGGCGCGCGCCGACGATCTCCCGCTCGTGGCCGTCATCGGACGCAACTGCTTCGGCGGCGCCAGCCTGCTCGCCTTCGCCGCGCAGACACGCATCTATCCTCGCGGCAGCCGGCTGGGCCTGTCGGGTCCACGCGCGATCGCGGCAGTGCGGCCCGGATTCGACGAGCCGGGCGCAGTGGCAGAGATCTATCGCTGCGAGAGCCGCGCCCGTCACGACGAAGATGCGGTGCTGGTCACGGATGACGCCGGCGCCGTGCACGCGACGCTTCTGGCCTGGCTCAACGACCCCGCGCGCCGCTCGGCCGACCTCGCCCGCACGCGCCGCATGCTCACCCGCCGACTGCGCATGTACCACGGCGACCCCACCACGCTCTCGACGTCCGCCCCGCCGCCGGAAGTGGAAGCGAGACTCGACCACCTGTTCGCCGAAGGCTGGAGCGCGGTGTACTGCGACGGCGTGGTCTGGGGCGATGGCTGGGTCGACGGGCGGGACACGGCCTTCGCCGGCTTCGTCGGTGCGCGCACCGTCAATGCCTTCGGCTGCTGGCGATTCCTCGAAGCGATGCGCGAGTTCGCGCGGGAGCGGGAAGACCTGCCGGTGACCCTGCTGCTGGACAGCCCGGGTCAGGCGCCTCTGCCCGAAGAGGAGCAGCTGCTCCTCTCCGAATTCGTCGCCGCGGTGGCCGAGGCCGCCCATGGCATGCGCATACAAGGTCGCACCGTCGAACTGTGGCTCATCGGCGAAGGCGGCGGCGCCGTCTACGTGGCCCTTGCCGCCGCAGCTACCACGATCACCGCGTGGCCCGGCGTGAAGCTCGCCACCCTGCCGCCGCGCATCGTCGATGGCGTGATCGGCGCGCGCACCGAAGACAAGCCCACCCTTTCCACCCTCATCGAAGCGCGCGTCATCGACCGCTGGACCCGTTCGCCGGGGTTCGGCGAATGGCCCGCGCCAAGCTTGCCGACATGACCCAAGCCAACCTGTACGCCCTGCTCGAAAGCCGCTTTCCGGCCGGCAATGCGCCGCTGCTCGAAACCGAGGACGGCACGATCGTCACCTATGCCGAGATGCGCTCGCTCGCTGCGCACATCGCTGCGGCGCTGCGGGCGCACGGCGCCCGGCCCGGCGATCGCGTGGCCGCCCAGGTAGAAAAGTCACCGGCCGCGCTTGCCCTGTATCTCGCGTGTCTGCGCGGCGGCTTCGTGTATCTGCCGCTCAACACGGCGTACCAGCCGGCCGAGATCGCCTACTTTCTCGG
>CAZEDA010000517.1:0-2990 GCA_964510915.1 uncultured Rhodocyclaceae bacterium
ACGACGAGCTCGGGGTGGCGCAGCGCCAGGGGCGGCTGCATCGCAACTTCCAGGGGTACTCGACCCATGCGGAGTGCGACATGATTGCCCTCGGTGTCACCGCCATCGGCAGCGTGGGGCCCACCTACGTGCAGAACGTCCGCACCCTCGAGGAGTACTACGAGCGTCTCGACCAGGGGAATCTGCCGATCCTCCGGGGGGTGGAACTGTCGGCCGACGACATCCTGCGCCGGTCGATCATCCAGTCGTTCATGTGCCACTCGGCGGTGTCCATCGAGGGCATCGAACTCGCCCATCTCATCGATTTCGAGTCCTACTTCGCGGACGAGCTGCAGGAACTGCAGGTGTTCGTCGACGACGGGCTGCTGGAGATCGACGACGAATGGCTCACCGTCACACCGCGAGGGCGTCTGCTCATCCGGGCCATCTGCATGGTGTTCGACCGCTACCTCCGGACCCAGCGCCGGGCCGCCTCGTACTCGAAAGTGATCTGACGTGGTCGGCAAGCTCGCCGCAGCCGCGTTCCTGGTAGGCCTGCTGGGCGGGGTCCACTGTGCGGGCATGTGCGGCGGGTTCGCCACCGCGTTCTCGCGGGCCGGCGGACGGGGCTTCGCCAGTTGGAAGCTGCAGTTCGGCCTCTCGGCCGGGCGGCTGGTGAGCTACGGCGTGGCGGGCGCCCTGGCGGGGTCCCTGGCCGGGACGGCACTCCTTGCCCGCGAGGTCCTGCCCGTCCAGTTCGCGCTCTATCTCCTCGCAAACCTCCTGCTCATCGGCCTGGGGCTGCATCTTGCCGGCTGGACCTCCTTCGTAACCCGGCTGGAGGCTCCCGGACGCTGGCTCTGGAAGCGGCTCAGTCCCCTGACGCGAGCCTTTCTCCCCATCGACGGGTGGGGCAAGGCCGTGGGGGCGGGGCTGGTCTGGGGCTGGGTTCCGTGCGGGCTGGTCTACACGATGCTGGCCACCGCCATGCTTGCCGGGGACCCGGCCGGAGCGGGGCTGGTCATGGTCGCCTTCGGGGTGGGTACGCTACCGGCGGTCCTGGGCGCCGGCTTTGCCCTGCGCTGGATCGGCGCCCACGCCGCGTCGGGTGGAGCGGTGCGCATCGCCGCCGGCGGTCTGGTCGCCGGATTCGGGCTTCTCGGCCTGTTCCACGCCGGCACGCTCGCCAATGCCCTGCGCCAGGGCCTTGCCTGCCTCGTCTGAAGGGGCGGCGGGCCCGCTGCGGGGCCTGCCACGCTTCCCTGGGCCTTGAGCCGAACCCCCTGTACGTACTACACTCCCGAGTTATCCCGCATGAATTTCGACCATACGGGAAATTCGCACACCCGCCAGGCGCCGGCTCCCTAGCCGCGCAGTGAGGTGGTCCGGACCTCCCCAGGTCGTCCGGGCTTGCCGCGGGTGGAGGCTCAACTTCACAGGAGTAGGCACAATCATGTCCGTAACCATGCGGCAGATGCTCGAGGCCGGCGTTCATTTCGGCCACCAGACCCGTTACTGGAACCCGAAGATGGCTCCCTTCATCTTCGGCCATCGCAACAAGATCCACATCGTCAACCTGGAACGCACCCTGGTCATGTACCAGGATGCGATGAAGTACATCCGCCAGCTGTCGTCGAACAAGGGCACGATCATGTTCGTCGGCACCAAGCGCCAGGCCCGCGAGATCGTCCGCGAGGAAGCCATCCGCGCCGGCTGCCCCTTCGTCGACCACCGCTGGCTGGGCGGCATGCTCAGCAACTTCAAGACCGTCAAGCAGTCCATCAAGCGCCTGCGCGAGATGGAAGCCATGATCCAGGACGGCTCCATGGAGAAGCTCTCCAAGAAGGAAAACCTGATGGCCCAGCGCGAGCTCGCCAAGCTCGATCGCAGCCTGGGCGGCATCAAGGAACTGAACGGCCTGCCCGACGCCCTGTTCGTGATCGACGTCGGCTACCACAAGATCGCCATCACCGAAGCCGCCAAGCTCGGCATCCCCGTGATCGGCGTGGTCGACACCAACCACTCGCCCGACGGCGTGGCCTACGTGATCCCGGGCAACGACGACTCCAGCCGCGCGATCCGTCTGTACGCCCGTGGTGCCGCCGATGCGGTCCTCGAAGGCCGCAGCCAGATCATCCGCGAGATCATCAGCGACGAGTTCGTCGAGGTCGAGACGACCGAAGAGCAGTCCGCCCAGTAATCCGGCGGGCCGTCCGAGCCGGCGCCGCCCCGCGGCGCCAACCGGTGCCGGGATGCTCCAGGGCGTCCCGGCCTGCAATCGACAAGACAGTCAGGAGTGCACATGGCGGAAATTACCGCGAGCATGGTGAAGGAGCTGCGTGAGAAGACCGACGCTCCGATGATGGAATGCAAGAAGGCCCTGAGCGAAGCCGATGGCGACATGGGCAAGGCGGAGGAGATCCTCCGGGTCAAGCTGGGCAACAAGGCCGCCAAGGCGTCCGCGCGCGTCGCGGCCGAAGGCGTGGTCGGCACGTACCTCACGGGCGACGGCAAGCTGGCCGCCATCGTCGAGGTCAACTGCGAGACCGACTTCGTCGCCAAGAACGACGACTTCCTCGCCTTCGTCCGGAACCTGGCTGAACTGGTCGGCACGAAGAACCCGGCTGACGTGGCGGCGCTCTCCGCCCTGCCGCTCGACGGCAAGACGGTCGACCAGGTCCGCACGGAACTCGTGGGCCGCATCGGCGAGAACATGACGATCCGCCGCTTCACCCGCATCGATGCCAAGGGCCGTGTCGCGCAGTACGTGCACGGCGGGTCCAAGATCGGCGTGCTGGTGGACGTGACCGGCGGCGACGAGAACCTCGCGAAGGATCTCGCCATGCACATCGCCGCGGCGAAGCCCGTCTCCATGTCCAAGGAGAACGTGCCTGCCGAGCTGATCCAGAAGGAGCGCGACATCGCCACCGCCAAGGCCGCCGAGTCGGGCAAGCCGGCCGACATCGTCGCCAAGATGGTGGAAGGCAGCGTCCAGAAGTACCTGAAGGAAG
>CAZEDA010000518.1:0-2977 GCA_964510915.1 uncultured Rhodocyclaceae bacterium
GGTCGGGCCGGCGAGCGTGTCGTTCCCCGCGCCGCCGAGGAAATGGACGGTGATGTTCCCCGCAGCGGCGTCCGATCCCCAGCCAATCAGCAGCGAGTCATCGCCTGCGCTTCCCGTGATCGTGACCGTGATGCCGGACCCCAGAGCCTGTTCCGCGAGTACGGCGCCGGTATTGGCGTCCCGCAACTGCAACGTCTTCGTGCCGGAGGTATCGACGAAGGCGAGCACGGCGTCGAGCGAAGTGCCGGACGCGACGGCGTAACGCATGTCTCCTGCAAGCGACAGCTCCGCGTGCGAAGCCGCGGCATCACCGGGCGAGGGCGAGGGCGGAATGACATCGAAATGCACCGTCTCGACCGAGAAGGTCGTCGGTGCGGTCGAGGTGATTGCCGCGCTGCCTCCGTTCGAAGAAGTCAGCGCGGCCGAAGTGGAAACGGTAAGCGGTTCCTCGGAATGCTGCTCCGCGATGTGCGGCAGCGGCGCGAGACCGGGCAGGTCGGCGGAGAGCAGCAGGCGGGCTTCGAGGGATTCGAACTCGATACGCCGACGGGAGGAAAGTGCAGGGGATGTTTCGCGAGCGTCGTCGTGGAACGCGAGACGCACGGCGTCTGCGAGAACACGACGCACGGAACCGGTGGTGCCGGCGCTCGGACGTGATTCGTCGTTGCGGGATTTCATGGGCCTGGCCTCCATTCGCACTTCGAAGCGGTCTTCTTGTTTTTTTCACGATGGCACCATGCGTACATCAAGTCAATCGGAAGCGGACCGGATGCCGTTTGAATTTGATACCGTCAATATTGAAGATTCTCGAAGCAAACGATGTCCGTCGACATATGAGAAATGCCATACGGGTATGACGAATCGAGCGGAACGCAGGTTTGGGCCGACCGATCGAAGGCGTTTCTGCGCAAGATCGTGAACGGTCGTCGAGATGTCGGCGTAGGCGGGCGCTCGCTTGTCTCAGATCGGGGACAGTGGTGCGCCGATGCGAAACGGACGAGGAAATGCGCAGGCGTTACGAGATATTGCTGATGGGAGGTGCCGCAGGATCTGTGCGGTCGGCCCGGGTCGTGCGGCGTTGCAGCGAGACCGGGGCGCCTCCTGATCGTGGCGCCCCGGCGGCGAGTGCTCAGTCGTCGCCGATACGGTAGATCTCGAGTTCGTCGGACTCATCCTCGGCGCCGAGGATGGTGCCCGTGACGGCGTCGACCATGACCTCTATGGTCTTGCCGCTGGTCTGAACGATGTTCACTTCGTACCAGGCCCGTCCATCGGGGGCGACTTCGAACTCCACCTCGGTGGGCATGCCAGGGTACTTGCCGACCGCGACGTCGATTGCCTTCTGTACGCTGATCTTCGCGACCTTGGCGAACGCCGGGTCGTCCCGCTTCACATCGCGCTCGGCCTGGGTGATCTCGCCGGAGTCGGCATTGCACTCCACCTCCCAGGTGTTGCCATCGGCGAGGGTCTCGATCGCGAACTCGTAGTGCGCCACGCCGCCTTCGACTTCCAGTTCGGCCGACTTGACCTTCCCGGGGTACTTCGCCAGCGCCTTCTGAAGGCACTGCTCGAGATGGAACTTGCGTGCTGGCAATTCCAGGGTCTGAGCCATCACTGCGGGTGCGAAGGCGAGGGCGGCTGTCGCCGCGAGGATTCGAATCTTCAAGAGTGAACTCCTTGTCTGTGTGTTGGGATTCGCAGGCGAATTTCACCGGGGGACGGCGGCAAAGGTCTTGATCTGCCGCAAGTTCGAGGGTCTTTGTCATCCAAAGTTCAAGGAACCGTCACGGTGCCATCACGGATGAGCAGCATCCTGCCGCACCATGAATGCGACGAGAGATCCGGCAGACGAGGCCCCTGGCCCGAAGCTGCGCTTTCGCAGCATCTGGATCTCCGATGTCCACCTCGGTACGCCCGGATGCCAGGCCGATCACCTTCTCGAGTTCCTGCGGCACACGGAATCGAGTCATCTCTACCTGGTGGGCGACATCATCGACGGGTGGCAGCTGCGCCGTCGCTGGTACTGGCCCCAATCCCACAACGATGTCGTGCAGAAGATCCTGCGCAAGGCGCGAAAGGGCACGCGAGTGCTCTACGTGGCAGGCAACCACGACGAAGTGATGCGGCACTTCCTCGGCCTCGCGTTCGGCGGCATCGACGTGTGCGACGAGGCGGAGCACGTCACCGCCGACGGGCGTCGGCTCCTGGTTCTCCACGGCGACCTCTTCGACGCGGTGGTGCAACGGGCGCGCTGGCTCGCCTTCGTGGGGGACCAGCTCTACATGTTCACGCTGAAGCTCAACCACTGGCTGAACGGGGCCCGCGCGAAGCTGGGGCTGCCGTACTGGTCGCTGTCGCAGTTCCTCAAGCACAAGGTCAAGAACGCGGTGAGCTACATCTCCGACTTCGAGACGGCACTCGCCCAGGAGGCGAGGCGTCGCGACTTCGCCGGCGTTGTATGCGGGCACATCCACAAGGCCGAGATCCGCGACATCGACGGGGTTCTCTACTGCAACGACGGTGACTGGGTCGAGAGTCTCACGGCGCTGGTCGAAATGGAAAGCGGTGAGCTTCGTCTGGTCGACTGGAAGGCCATCGAAGCGGTCCGACAGGGAAAGATCGAGCACTTCGGAGGAATGGCGATTGCGAGTCCTGCTGGCAACTGACGCCTGGGCACCCCAGGTGAATGGCGTCGTCAACACCCTGCGCAACACCGTGACGTGGCTGCGGCGCTTCGGTCACGAGGTCGCGGTGGTGACTTCCGAGGGTCTGCGTTCGGTTCCGCTGCCATCGTATCCCGAGATCCGGCTCGCCGTTGCACCGGGACGCGCCGTGCGCGACCGCATCGAGGCATTCCGGCCCGACGCCATCCACATCTCCACCGAGGGGCCCATCGGGCTCGCGGCGCGGCGTTACTGCGTCGCCCGCGGACTGGCATTCACCACCGCCTATCACACGAGATTCCCTGAGTACGTCG
>CAZEDA010000519.1:0-2973 GCA_964510915.1 uncultured Rhodocyclaceae bacterium
ATCGGCATCCAGCTCGGCGGCGCCGGATCGCGGGCGCGCAACAACCTCGTCTACGACACCGACACCGCGGGGATCATCGTGACGCGCGCTCCGGGTGCGGAGATCGTCAACAACACGGTGTTTGCCGCGGAAGGTGACGCGCTTCGGATCGGAGACGCCTCGACCGGCGTCGGCATCCGCAACAACATCCTCTGGTCGGAGAACGGCGTCGGGGTCCGTGTGGCCCAGGATTCGCAAACGGGCTTCACCTCGGACCACAACGTGTTCTTCCGGGGTCTGCTGGGCACGGGCAGTGTCGGCTTCTGGAACGGCGCCCTTCGCGGCAGCTTCGCCCTGTGGCGTGCCGCCTCCGGAACCGACACGGACAGCATCTTCGCCAATCCGCTGTTCGTCGATGCGGATGGCGCGGACGGGATCCTCGGCTACTCGCCCGGCGTGAGCGACGGCCGCGACGACGACTTCCACGAGCGCAGCCTGACCGGCAGCTTCCACGGCGGTTCGCTCGCCCCGGTCGAAGGTCTGTCCTTCTTCGGCATCCCGGGCGCCCCCGTGGCACTGCCCCCGGTGCTGACCAATGACGCGCAGCAGTCGCCGGCCATCGACCGCGGCGACGAGAACGACCCGTTCGCCCTCGAAACGGCACCGAACGGCGGCTACATCAACGTCGGCGCGTATGGCAACACAGCACAGGCCTCGCACAGTCCCGCGCAGTTCGTGATCGTGATGGCGCCCAACGGCGGCGAGGCAATCACCCAGCTCACCACCTACGACATCCGGTGGCGCTCGGGCGGGTTCGCCGGCCCGGTGGATATCGCTGTCTCGCAGGCTGGCGGCGGCGGGCCGTTCACCATTCTCGCCACGGGCGTGACCAATGACGGGCATTTCGACTGGACCGTCGATCCCGCGGTCTTCCTCACCGGCGCGAACTACATCGTTCGGGTGAGCCAGTCCGCCGCGCCCGCCATCGCAGATCGCTCCGACTCGACCTTCTCCGTCCTGCACGCACCGCTCGTCATCACCACGTTCACGCCGGACACCTCCGGCTTCGCGGTGCGCTTCAACCGGGCCTTCGATGCCAGCACGCTGAACCTCTACTTCGGCGCAGGCGCCAGCCTGGGTGCAGCGGACATGGTGCTCACCGGCCCCGGCGGTGTGGAGCGCGGCTCGCTGATGCTCGACGCCGATCGCAAGGGCTTCTCGTTCCTGAAGACAGGTGGCCCGCTTGCGGCAGGCAACTACACCCTCCGCATCGAAAGCGGTGCGGCGGCGCTGAAGGATCTGGAAGGCTTCACACTCGACGGCAACGCCGACGGCACCGTGGGCGACGCGTACCAGCGTGCCTTCACCGTGGCCGCCCCCGGTGCACGCATCGCGATCGCCGACTTCACGCGCGGCCCCGATCAGGATGCCAATGTGTCCGGCAGCAGCGGCGGTGTGCCGGTGCGGATCGTCGGTGCCGGCTCCTTCACCAAGGCGAGCTTCGAAGTCCGCTTCGACCCGACGATGCTGAAGCTGACCGGCGTCGTGAACCCGGACGGCGGCACGGCGACAGTCGATCTCTCGACGGCCGGCGTCGCGAAGATCGAAGTCACCTTTGCGGCACCGACGAGCGGGACGGATCGGGAGATCGTGCGCCTGCTCGGTACCGTGCCGGCAACAGCCCCGTATGGCGCGAAGCAGCGACTCGACGTGACCAACGTCTCTGTCGATGGCGGCGCCATCGCCGCGGTGGCAGACGACGGTGTGCACGTCGTCGCATACCTGGGTGACACCACCGGCAACGCGCGGTACAGCTCGCTCGACGCGCAGCGCATCCAGCGAGTGGTGGTGCGGCTCGACTCCGGCTTCAGTGCCTATCCGCTGGCAGACCCGATCCTCATCGGCGACGTCAACGGCAGCGGGCGACTGCAGTCGTTCGACGCACTGCTCATCCAGCGCAAGATCCTGGGCATTCCGGTGGCGGACATTCCGAACCTGCCGGCGGCACCGCCCACCGTATTCCGCAGCGGGCCGGATCCGCTCGTGTCGCTCGGAACTGTCCCCAGCACCGTCGCCGGAAACATCTTCACGCTGCCGGTGAATCTCGACACGGCGGCCGGGCTCGAGTCGGCGCAGTTGCGCATCCGCTTCGATCCGAACGTGCTGGAACTGCGTGAAGTTCGCCGCGGCAGCCTCACAGCGGATTTCGGCTGGTTCATCGAGCAGCGTTCGCCAGGCGAGGTGGTGATCGACGCCAGCCGCATGGACGCGATGACTGGCGGCACCGGCTCCCTGTTCGACGTGGACTTCCTGGTGAAGCCTGGCACGGCGGCAGGGCGCTACGCGGTCGATCTGGAATGGGCGAGCCTCAACGAAGACGGGCTCACGCTCAATCCGGCGCCGAAGGCCGGACTCGATCCGACCGACACTTCGGTGCAGGTGATCGCCGCACCGGTGCGGTCGCCGAGACTGACCGGATTCGAGATTCCGCACTCGGGTCTGTTCGGCGCGCCGCCGCGAATGGACCTGCCCTCGGTACCGGCCATCGACGCCACGCTGAAGGTCACGCCGGCAGCCTCGACCCCCGAGCCTGTGCGCGCACCGATCGCGCAGAACACGAACGCCGATCCGGTCGGGAACGAGCAACCGGTCGCAAAGAGCCGCTTCGGCGCGCTGCTGAAGGCCGTGAGCCGCGCCGCCGGGAGGATGGTGAATTGAGTTGCGTAGCAGGAGACCGCGGGGCAGTCCGCCCGCTCCGCCCGAACCCGTCGACAGAGACGGCGAGGACGGGTTTCATCACAAGCAGAGGAGCATTGCCATGAAGCACATTCGGAAGTTCGGCGCCTGGGCCGCAGCCCTCGCGCTCGGGAGCGCGGCCCTTCCCGCGGGCGCGGAGCTGTTCTTCACCGGGAAGACCAAGGGAGTCCGGGGCGAGAACGTAGAGCTCATCATCAACGCTCGTGCGGGAACGGAACTGGAAGCCATCGACATCGT
>CAZEDA010000520.1:0-2972 GCA_964510915.1 uncultured Rhodocyclaceae bacterium
GTCATCCGAACGAAGCGGCACGAAGAAACCAGCCGGGCGACCGCATCGAAGGAACGAGGGCCGAGGAACTCGTAGTTGAAGGAGTTCAAGGCGAGCTTGTTGAATGCCGAACCTGGGTCCACCTCTTCGACGAGTACGTTGGAGTTTGCCTCGTACTTTGGGAAAACGACTGTCGTAGGAGTCACTGCTTCAGCCCGATGATCCACGCTCACGGAGGACGGCGCAACGTGAGCAACCCGTCCCTTTCGGGTCTTTGGAAACTCCGGCCCCAGGACGGCTTGGGGAGCAAACTGCCGGATGACGTCAATCGACTGATTCTTGAGCGCGACGGGACGCACCATCGGCTGGATCAAGCCATTCTCAACGGAAACGACGCCGAACTCGTCGGACAGGAGTCGATACCCGCTGCACATGAGCGCTGCCGTAAGGGTGCTCTTGCCGGATCCCGGTGTCGCCGGTAGCAGCAGCGCCGCGTTTCCTTTCGCTAATGAACCAGAGTGCAACAGAAGATAGTGCGAGAGGCGTTCAGCCAGCGCGTAGTTCAGTCCCCATTCCATGAGGGGCAAGTGGGTATCGGCGGGAAATGGTTCGAAAGGACTCTCGCCATCCACCAGGAGTTCGATTTGTGCTCGAACTCGCCTGCGGTATCCGCGTACCCGGACAACGCCAACGGTAGCGTCGAAGAATCCGGAAGAATCCTGTACGGCGTAGGCGGCGTACACCTGATGGATGCTGTCCGCGAGTTCGGGGACATCAGATCGAATCTTGACGCGAGCCGCCCCAAGGTCGAGTGCCAAACCCTGTCCGTTCAGAATTGCAGCGAGCTTTCCGACAGAGAGGTCACGAATCTGCACTTTGGACGTCCGAAGTCACAAGCCCGAAGGCCGCGAGTTGGGAAAGCGCAGAGAGGACCGGGTCGACCATGGCAACCGCGTCGTCCGGACTGGCGGCCAATTCGAAGGCAAGCACTGTGGGGAGATATGGGGACTCCCGAAGCAGTCCCAACACTGCCCCGATCAGGGGGGACACGTAGTGCGTATCCCACGTGATCGGGTTGAACACCATGGAGCAGTTGTCAAAATCGACCACCCGGAGATCCGGGTCGTCGATCGCACGCCAAGCGGTGTTTACGGACAACAGATGAACGATCTCCGCGCTGAGCGACGGAAGCCCGCCGGACTGGGTTACTTAAACGACGACCAGCAACTCTTGGTGATTTTTTGGCCCCCAACGGTGTTCTCCCATTGAAACCCGACGGTAGCGCCGCTGGAATCGACCAGAACAAGGCCTCGCCGAGTGCTGTAGGGGGTTTCCGTGTATCCGCCAGGAACCAACGTCGACAATTGCGGCAGCGCCGTCGGATCGTTCACGTTGACCGAGTAGTAGCTCGCCCCGTTGGTCGACTTCACGAAGTATCCGGGAACCGCGGTCGCCGGGTTTCCTTGGGAAAGCGTCACGATCTGAACGTTGGCCCGTAGCCACGCATCCGGATCAGGATTCGTGATGTCCTGGGTCGGAAGCGGCAAGTAGCCGGCCGGGGGAATCCCAGCACCCAGGTCGTTCGTCCGACACATGCTGCTGGAACTAGGGGGGGTTGGTAGTGCCGATGCCGACTGAACGGTCAGTATCAGGGGAGCAGCGACGCTTCCGCTGAGGAACTTTCTTCGCGTGCTCTTTGTGGTGCCCATGGATCTACCTCAATGTGCGTAGTTTGTCGCCTTCTGAACGAATCATGAGCAATTCGGATACCACCGTGATGGCGCTCGTTAACTCTCTGATTGCGATGACGTCTTGCCGGGGGCGCGTCGTCGCTGGAACAACATTGTAAACAGGGTCGACGCATGGCGGCAGGCCTTGGGGTCGCGCTCTTGCCCAAGGAGAACGAAATCCCGAACCGGCGACTCGACCGCCTGTCCCGGCGATGGTGGAGCGCCCTCGTCTGATGCCTAGGACTAGAGCCGAAAGCCAGGCGCATGGACTCGGAGCCACTGCTCCAGGACCATCAGGATCCAGATGGCCTCACCGTAGAAGCCGGCGTGTTCGGCAAGCCTCACTCCTACGATCTCGTCGACGAACTCCGACTTGAGAAAGCCGCGGTCGACCAATGCGAACAGACTGTCCCTGGCAAACCGGTTGAGGGCGGGGTCCCGGACAACCCAGGTCCCGAAAGGCAGGCCGAATCCGTGTTTCGTCTTCGTGATGATTTCGTCCGGCAGAAATCCCCGCGAAGCCTCCTTGAAGAAGTACCGCAGGCGGTAGCCCTTGACCTTGAGGGACGCCGGCAGTCGATTGGCGAACGCGACCAGTTCATCGGAAAGGAGAGGAAAACGGGCTTCGCACCCTCCCATCTCGCAGGTGTGGACGACCTTGGGCAGGTCAGCGTCCGCCAGCGTGTACTTGAGGTCGAACGCAAGCAGCCGATTCACTACTTCCGGATCGTGGCATCGGGCGTACACGGCGCGCATCGCGGCATCGGGATGTCGGGTGTCGACCGACGCCAGAGCGCCAGGGGTGAGCATCCGGTCGACACCGAGCCGATGCAAAAGGTTGTAAGACTGAAGACGGTCCGGAAGTCCCTGATTGGCCTGCTGGATGTAGCTTGCTGCTTTCTTGGCGACAGGGAGTTTCCCGACCGGCGACCGTAGAAGAACCGGTTCCAGGAATGCCGATCGCAAAGGGCTCGGCACCGAAAAGTAGTGCTCGAACACCTTCTGTTTCGCGTAGCGGGTGTTTCCGCCGAAGATCTCGTCTCCGCCGTCCCCGGCCAGCATGACGCCAACGCCTTTCTCATGCGCCTTCCGGGCGCAGAAGTACGCAGGGAGCGCCGACGAGTTGCCGAACGGCTGGTCATAGTGCTCGGCGAGCAGTGGCACGCCTCGGACAATGTCGGCAGGTGTGACGTAGTACTCGGTGTGGTCAGCGCCATAGCGACGCGCGGCAATGCGCGCGTACTCCATCTCGTCGTAGCCTTC
>CAZEDA010000521.1:0-2958 GCA_964510915.1 uncultured Rhodocyclaceae bacterium
GCCGACAAGGTTCACATCTACAAGCATCGCCGCCGCAAGCACTACAAGAAGCAGGCGGGGCATCGCCAGTGGTTCTCCGAGATCTTCGTCTCGGGCATCGACAACGGCGCCGGTCAGGTTGCCACCGCCGAGGCCCCCAAGGCCGCGGTAGTCGACGACCTCACCCGCATCGAGGGCATCGGCCCGAAGATCGCCGAGGTGCTCACGAAGAACGGCGTCACCACCTTCGCCCAGCTGGCCGAAACCGACCCGGACAAGATCACCGAGATGCTCAAGGCCTCCGGTGGCCGTTTCGGGATGGCCCGTCCGGCAACCTGGCCCCAGCAGGCGGCCCTGGCTGCCGCCGGCAAGTGGGACGAGTTCAAAAAGCTGACCGACGAGCTCGTCGGCGGCGTCAAGAAGTAAGGAGCGCAAGCAATGGCACACAAAAAAGCAGGCGGAAGTTCGCGTAACGGTCGCGATTCCGAGTCGAAGCGCCTCGGCGTCAAGCGCTACGGCGGTCAGATCGTCCTCGCCGGGAACATCCTGGTCCGCCAGCGCGGCACGCAGGTGCACCCGGGCGTGAATGTCGGTCTCGGCAAGGACCACACGCTGTTCGCCAAGATCGACGGCATGGTCGAGTACGCCGTGAAGGGCCCGCAGAAGCGCAAGACCGTCAGCGTGGTGCCCGTCGCCGCAGCCTGATCGTTCGTTCGGTTCCCCGGAAAAGCCCTATCGGCCCCGATAGGGCTTTTCTGTTTTGATGTCCCCGGCAGTCCCCCTCTCCACAGGCCCCTCCCTCCATGAAGTTCGTCGACGAAGCCACCATCGAAGTCCATGCCGGCAAGGGCGGAGACGGCATCGCTTCGTTCCGCCGGGAGAAGTTCATCCCCAACGGCGGTCCGGACGGCGGGGACGGCGGCAAGGGAGGCAGCATCTGGGTCGTGGCCGACCAGAACATCAATACCCTCATCGATTTCCGGTTCGCACGGATTCACCGGGCCCGCGATGGCGAGAAAGGCCGCGGTTCCGACTGCTATGGCGCCGGCGCCGATGACATCACGCTGCGCATGCCGGTCGGCACCGTCGTCACCGACATGGAAACCGGCCTGCTCGTGGCGGACCTCTCCCACCACGGCATGCGCGCCCTGCTGGCAAAGGGCGGCAACGGCGGCCTGGGAAACATCCATTTCAAGTCGAGCACCAACCGGGCGCCACGCCAGTGCACGCCTGGAACACTCGGCGAGCATCGCCGCCTGCAGCTCGAACTCAAGGTGCTTGCCGACGTCGGACTCCTGGGCCTGCCCAATGCCGGCAAGTCGACCTTCATCCGATCCGTTTCGTCGGCGCGACCGAAGGTGGCGGACTATCCGTTCACGACACTGCATCCGAACCTCGGCGTGGTCCGCATCGATCACGCCCGAAGCTTCGTCATCGCGGACATTCCGGGCCTGATCGAAGGCGCGGCCGACGGCGCTGGCCTCGGCCACCAGTTCCTCCGTCATCTGGCGCGGACCAAGCTGCTGCTTCACCTCGTGGACATGATGCCTCCGGATCCGGAAGCCGATCCCGTGCGCGACGCCCGTTCCATTGTCGAGGAACTGCGGCGCTATGACGAAACACTGTATGAGAAGCCCCGCTGGCTCGTGCTGAACAAGGTGGACCTTCTGCCGGAAGATGAGCGCGCAGCTCGCATCGAGGCGTTTCTGGATGCCTTCCTCGGCGAAGCATCGGACAGGCAAATGCCCGTGCACGTGATCTCCGCCCTCACCGGCGAGGGCTGCCGCGAACTGACGTTCGCGATCATGGACCACCTCGATGCCGTCCGGGCCAGGGAGGCGGTGCCGCAGACTCCGGAAGAGGAAGCGTCTTGAGCACCGTTCGCGCCGTTCGCGATGCCCACCGGATCGTCGTCAAGGTGGGGTCGAGCCTCGTCACCAACGGCGGCCAGGGGCTCGATCGCGACGCGCTGGCCCACTGGGCGCATCAGGTGGCCCGTCTCGCCCGCTCGGGAAAGGAAGTGCTGCTCGTCTCGAGCGGCGCGGTCGCCGAGGGCATGCAACGCCTCGGCTGGAAGCGTCGCCCGAAGGCGCTCCACGAACTGCAGGCTGCCGCCGCCGTAGGCCAGATGGGTCTGGTGCAGGCATACGAAACCTGCTTCCGCAGCCACGATCTGCGCACCGCCCAGATCCTGCTCACCCACGAGGATCTCGCCGACCGCCGCCGCTATCTCAATGCGCGCACGACGCTCCGCACTCTCCTCTCGCTGGGCATCATTCCCATCATCAACGAGAACGACACCGTCGCCACCGACGAGATCCGCTTCGGCGACAACGACACGCTCGGCTCTCTGGTGACGAACCTCGTGGAAGCCGACGTCCTGGTGATCCTCACCGATCAGCCGGGTCTCTACACCGCGGACCCGCGCAAGGACCCTCAGGCAACACTCGTGAGCGAGGCCCGCGCCGGCGATCCCGCGCTGGAAGCCATGGCGGGGGGCGCGGGTTCCGACATCGGGTCCGGCGGGATGCTCACGAAGGTGCTCGCCGCGCGCAGAGCCGCCCGCAGCGGGGCCCACACGGTCATCGCCTCGGGACGCGAATCGGAAGTCCTCTGGCGACTGGCGCAGGGCGAGGCCATCGGCTCGCAACTCATCGCACCGACGGCCACGCTGGCAGCCCGCAAGCAGTGGCTCGCCGATCACTTGCAGGTCCGCGGAAAGCTCCATCTCGACGAAGGCGCGACGCAGGCGCTGGCCAGTGGCGGCAAGAGTCTCCTGCCCATCGGCGTAAGTGAGCTGCAGGGGGATTTCGAACGGGGCGAGGTGGTGAGCTGCCTGTCCCCGGACGGTCGGGAGATCGCCCGGGGGCTCGTCAACTACAACGCGATGGAAACCCGACGGATCCTGCGCACCGCCACGGCCGACATCGAAGCCCGGCTGGGCTATATCGACACCCCCGAACTCATCCACCGGGACAA
>CAZEDA010000522.1:0-2938 GCA_964510915.1 uncultured Rhodocyclaceae bacterium
GGCGCCTCCGGCCACTTCAATGGCGGAACATCCGGGTACGGCCAGATCTCGGGGTTCTCGTTTCGGCGCAACAGAAATCTCTGGCAGCGGCCGTCTCCACGCTCCCGGTTCCGACACTTTTCGTGGGCAGCCTCGTCGTACATCTGCCCGTATGTCTCTCCTAGCGGATGGGGCTTGACCGGGCCTCGCTTCTCCTCGAAGAAGGCGCCGCAACCCGCAAGAACGGCGCAGAGACCGGACGCGGCAATCGCCTTCAGCAACCGCGCTGGGGTCGAAGTCCGGCGGTACGTGGCTCGCGGGAAGGAAGTCATCGGTGAGGATTGGTTGCGCATCGAAGGACCATGGTTTCGGAAGATTGGCGCCCTGCAAGTATCCTGCCGATTCCAGGGCAAACCGGGGTTGGAAAAACCCCGGGCCGAACCCGGATCGCGATTCGGCACGGCGCCTTTCGGTCGCCGAGGTAGGTGGCGATTCGCGCTACCGAGGTCCGAGGGACTTTCCCCAGCGCGACCGGGGAAATCACGGCACAGTTCGGTTTACGTCAGCACCGTCGACAGCGACGAAGTCAGCGCTTGGCTCGCCGATTTTGCCCTCATGTCGGGTGGACTCCGCCAACCCATGAGGGCGCAGCAACCCAGTAGTCGGGCATGCAGGGAGTCACGACGCCCAGGCGGGCACAGCCCGCCCGGACCCATCCGAGGTATCCCCGGGTAAAGGATCGGCGGCCGAAACGGAATGACACTTGAATGGACCGATTCGCCGCAATACAGGTGTCGGCTTCCTTGACAGCGCGAAAGGGTCATTGACCCCGGGCGCTTTCCCGTCAACGGGTTCCGACCCTGGTCCTGGGATTGCTATTCCTTCGAGATTCCGACCTTTCCGGACAGAGGCCCCAACCGATGAGATCGACCAGAACACTCCTGACCCTCGCCTTTCTGTCCTTCGCCGCGTCCGCCCAGGCGGCCGATCCGGTCCCCGTCGCGACGTGGAGTTTCAACAACACGCTCGCCGCTGACGAGTCCGGCGTTCCGGCCCTCACCCCGATCGATCCGCTGGGCAGCAACGGCTTCATGCTGGACGACGTCTTCGGTGAGTCGCGCTGGGTATACCGGTTCGACGGCAACGCCTCCGTGGTGACGGAGCAAGCAGGTCTCGTCGTCTCCACTACCGGGCTGCTCGATAGCAACGATGCCTATTCGGTCGACATCGTGTTCCAGTTCGAAGCGAATCAGGCTTCTTGGGAGAACATCTTCGGCGTCTCCAATCGGCAGAGCGACAACGCCTTCTATGTGTCGCCGAGCAATCAGCTTCAGGTCTGGCCGACTTCGACCGGGCCGTCTTTCTTCACCTTCGGCGAGTACCACCGCATCACGCTCACCAACCGGGGCAACGGTACGGTGACGGCTTACCTGGACGGCGTCCTGCAGTTCGATCTCGACACCCAGTCCATGGACTTCAGCGCCTATGCCACCGAAAACCCGCAGAGGCTGATCCATTTCTTCGCCGACAACGTCGTGGGTGGCGGTCAGTTCGAGTTCGCCGATGGGCGCGTCGCCCTGATCCGGCTCTACGACATCGAACTCACCGAGACGGAAGTCGGCGGTATCGAGGTGCCTCCGCCCCCGGTACCTGAGCCCGGCACGATGGCTCTGATGGGCGTGGGAGCCCTCGGGATTGCTGCGATGGTGCGGCGTCGCCGGAGCACCAGCGCGCACTGAGCAGGAATGGGGTCCTGAACAAGAACGGGGCGTCTGATCGCCCCGTTTTCTTTTGCCACCCGCGACCAGTCGCCGGGCTACTTCACCTCGACGATGGCGCGCATACCGGCCTCGGTGTGTGTTCGAGTGGACATCACGTCGTCAAACCGGCCGGTTCGAATCGGGATGAACCACCATTCCGCCACGGCACCGGGCTTGAGTTCCATGCGCCGTACGGGCCCGTACACCTCGGCAATCGGCGCGCCATCCGGCCCCACCACCATGACCTTCCGCGAGTACACCGCGTCAGCCAGACCCTGTGAACCGAAGTAATAGGCATTGCGACTTGCGTTCTCCAGTCGCAATGCGTATAGCCTGCCTGTCTCGAAGCTGAGCGAGCCCGGCGAGAATCGGTGCTCACCCTGCGCGTTTCCCACCGTGAGGGTCACGACGATCGGTTCCTGCTTCGTGAGGTCGCCGGCAGCCTGTACAGCAGCGGGTCCGGATACGGCAAGGGCGATGGCCAGCAAGATCGGTTTCACAGGGAAGCCTCCGGAGGTATGGGGTCGCCTTGCATGCTCGTGGGATTCTTGCGACGACCGATTCCGAGACCGCCGCATGCATTTGGAGTTCCCGATCGTGTGTCCCTGGGCACGAGTCGCCTCGGCGCCATTTGCGATAATCGGCGCTCTCGTCCCGGAACTCCCGGGCGCCCCGCCGATCCATGCTTCGGTCCGCGGGTGCGCACGACCGGGCCCCATTTCTCCCACCTTGGAAACCACGACCATGGCAGCAGACGTCATCGACTATCAGATCTTCGGCGAAGAGATGCAGTACGTGGAGATCGAGCTGGACCCCGGCGAGGCCGCGATCGGCGAAGCCGGCGGCATGTTCTACATGCAGGATGGCATCTCGCTGGATACCATCTTCGGCGATGGCACCCAGCAGGGCGGCATCTTCGGCAAGCTGCTGGGCGCCGGCAAGCGGCTGCTCACGGGCGAGTCGCTGTTCATGACCGTCTATTCCAATACGGGCAACGGCAAGCGCCGTCTGGCGTTCGCCGCCCCCTACCCCGGCACCATCATCCCCATCAATCTCGCCAAGATGGGCGGGCAGTTCATCTGCCAGAAGGATTCGTTCCTGTGCGCGGCGCGCGGGGTGTCCGTGGGCATCGCCTTCCAGAAGAAGCTGGGCGTGGGCTTCTTCGGCGGCGAGGGCTTCATCATGCAGAAGCTCGAAGG
>CAZEDA010000523.1:0-2923 GCA_964510915.1 uncultured Rhodocyclaceae bacterium
GCGGTGAGGGCGAATGCCGCGCCGGCGACTATGTGTGGCGCCCTGCGGGCAGCCGGCACAGCGCGCGCGGCGGACCGGATGGCTGTCTGCTGCTGGGCATGTTCCAGATTCCGAACCGGTTCTTCAAAACCGACGGGCACACGGTAGACGCCCGCGGCAACGACTGGGACACCACCTGGGGCAACGCTCTGGCCCGTCATGCGCAGGCACAGTTCGACTGAACCCGACTCGATGGGAAAACGGCGGGAGGAACGGCTGAGGTAATGGGTGGCGGTCAGTCGGTCGGGCCGCTCCGGGCTGTCCGCCTCAACGCCGGGAGGCACACGGCCCAACGCATCCGGATGCGAACCGTCAGGTCCGGACCGATCTCAAGACGGCAGGGGCGCCGGCTGTCCGTCCACAGGCAAAACCATTTCGAAGACCGTCCCGCGAGGCTCACGCTGCCGCGCGTGGATCGTGCCGCCGTGGGCGATCGCCAGTTCGCGGCAGATGGCGAGTCCGAGTCCCGTTCCGCCTTCGTTCGTGCGTGTCTTGCTGCTCTGCACGAACTTGTCGAACACGCTTTCGAGTTCGCTCGCTGGAATGCCGACGCCCTCGTCATCGACGGCGAGCCGCACGGCAGGCGGTGTGGCATCGGAAACGGACTGCAGCTCGATGCCGATGCGCCCGCCCTCGGGCGAGAACTTGATGGCGTTCGACAGCAGATTGCGCAGCACCTGGCCGATGCGCACGGGGTCCACGTTCGCCACGATATCCACCGTCGGCGCGACAAAGGCGATCGTCTGCTTCTTCGCGGCTGCGAGAGGCTCCAGCTCCACGATGCAGTCCTCCACCACCTGCGAGAGATCCGTCCGCTCGCGACGCATCTCCATGCGACCAGCCTCGAGCTTGGACAGGTCGAGCAGATCGTTGAGCAGCGCCGTAAGCCGGGCACCACTTTCGTGGATGTTGCCGAAGTAGCGGGACAGCCGGTCGACGTCGCCCATCGCAACGCGATCGAGTCCGAGCCGCGAGAACGACATGATCGCGTGCATCGGCGTGCGCAGTTCGTGGGACATGTTGGCGAGGAACATGGACTTCGCCTCGTTCGCGCGCTCGGCGTCGTCCTTCGCTCGGGACAGCGCCTCGGCAAGCTCGTGCAGGCGATCCCGCTGCGCGGCCAGTTCCATTTCCACCCGCTTGCGTTCCGTGATGTCGCGCTGGACGGAGATCCAATGGGTGAACCAGCCTTTCTCGTCGGCAATGGGGGCGATGTCGAGCTCCACCCAGAACGACGATCCGTCCTTGCGGTAATTGAGGAGTTCCACCCGGATGCGTTCCCAGCGCGCCAGTGCTGCACGAACGCGATCGAGCACGGCCCGGTCGGTCTCCGGGCCCTGGAAGATCCGCGGCGTCTTCCCGATCAGTTCATCGGCCCGGTACCCCGTGAAGCGCTCTACGGCGTCGCTCACCATGATGATCCGCGGGCCGTCGCCGTCGATCGGCTCGGCCTCCGTCACCAGCACCATCTCGTTGAGCGTGACAAGGGCCGAGTGCAGGAACTCGGAGCGCGACCGGTGGATCCGCTGGACCTCGACCTCGATGAGTTCACCCAGCCGGCGGGCGGACTCGACCTCTTCGGGGCGCCACCGCAGGGACTGCCCATCGATCGTCTGCAGGAACTGCTCGAATGACTTGCGCGGCGACACCCTGCCTGTGCTGTCCACCTCGACCGGCCGGCTCGGATCACCACCCCAGTGCACGGTACGACGCCGCTCGTCGCGGAACCACGCGAGCAGGATGTCGTGCCGGCCATGCAACGGCAGCATCAGCATGCCTGCCACGCGCCGTTCGGCGTCGACGATGCCGGTATCGGTCGCCAGCGAATGAGTGACGAACACGCCATGCCGGCTTCCCGCGGCGCGCTTCATGAGGGCGAGCGTCTGCTCCTCGGAGGGAGTCGATCCGACGCGGTGCACCGCGCCCCGGGCGATGTAGACGAAGCCATCCGCGGCGACGACGCCGAGGAGGCTATCCACGAGATCACCCGCCATGAGGCCCTCGATACCGCCGTCGTGGACCGCATCGAGCAGACGCGACTGATGCACCGCAAGCGCCGAGCGCCGTCGCGCCAGGGCCTCGGACTCCGAGGACATCATGAGGGCCGATACGGTCTGGCAGATCATGTGGAAGACGTCGCGCTCGGGCCCGGTGTCACGCCTCGGCCCTTGGAGGTGATGGCAAGCGATGAGTCCCCAGAGCTGCCCGCCGCGCATGATCGAGCCCACCAGCGAAGCCCGCACCCCCATGTTGCGCATGTACTCGAGGTGGTAGGGCGAGACGCTCCGCAGTGCGGATATGCCGATGTCCACCGGACCATCGTCGGACCGTACGGGTACCGGCGTGTAGGTGGCGTCCGGGATGTGCCTCACCTCCGTCTTCCGGTACAGCTCGCGGGCCTGGACAGGAATGTCCGTCGCCGGGAACGAGAGCCCAAGATAGGACGGAACCGAGTCGATGCGCGATTCGGCGATGACCTCGCCGTTCCAGTCCTCGTCGAAACGGTAGACCAGCACCCGGTCGTAGCCCGTGACCGACCGGACGAGCCTCGCAGCCACTTCGGCCAGTTTCTCCGGATCCGGAGCGCTGCGCAGCTCGGCGATCCCCGCGGTCGCCGTCCGCAGCATGCTCACGGCGCGATCGGCGACCGGCTCCCAGGGCTCGAAATCGATCAGGATGCGCCCGGCCTCCTGGTGGATGCGGGCATCCACGGTGCGGCGGTCCGAGGCCGTCATCGGGAAGCGAGCCGGCTCGGTCGCGGGGCGGGTCAGGGCGTCGCGCAAACGCCGCACGCCGTCGTCCCCGAGAACTTCTCCCGCAGGCCGGCCCAGCAGCGTCGAGGCGGTTGCCCCGAACATCGGTGAACAGTTCTCGCTCGCGGCGA
>CAZEDA010000524.1:0-2905 GCA_964510915.1 uncultured Rhodocyclaceae bacterium
AGGGTCACGGAATTCAGCGTGCCCAGGACGGGGTTGAACAGGTCCAGCGTGCCGGTGTTGTTGATTTCGGTGGTCGCGTTCGGGAAATCGAAGTTGTCGCTCAGGGTCGCGGCAGACGCCGAACCGGCGAACGCGAGGCCTGTGAGGGCTGCGGCGAGAAGAGTCCGTTTCACTTGGTAAGTCTCCGTAGCAATGGATCGGTCAAAAAATACATTTGAAACAATCGCTTAAAAACACCTTGTTTCAAACTCGGTGAACGCACTGCAGGAAGCGTACCGACCGGGAATTCTCCTTCTGCAGCAGGGCTATCGCGAAAATGCCAAATACCCGGGCTGCGATCTTGTAAGGTTTTCCGACGTGACAACACTATGGTTATTCACCGGAATCATGCTCGATTCATGGCTGACGCGTACGGAGGGTCAGGCAGCCACTTCGAGCGGTGTGTCGGGCAGAGGCAGTTCGACCGCCGCGACGAGACCGCCGCCCTCCCTCGGCGTCAGCCGGACCGCGCCGCCATGCATGCGGGCTACACGGTCGACGATGGCGAGACCGAGCCCGGATCCGCTGACGTCCCCGCGTGCGTCGTTGAGGCGGGTGAAGGGCTGCAGAACGCGGTCCACCGCCTCGGGCGGTATGCCGGGACCTCGATCGAGTACCGACACCACCGCGAGATTGCCCCGTCGCGCCGTCTCGACCTCGATCTGTCCTCCGCCGTAGCGCAGGGCGTTTTCGATCAAATTGGTGAGCATCCTCTGGACGGCGAGCGGCTTCAACCGCAGGCAGGGCAGAGGGGCGAGCCTCGCCTGGACCGGGACGCCGCGTCGCTCGTAGCGTTCCACGAGCGCGCCGACCAGCTCGTTCAGATCGGCACGGGGATCCGCCGCCTCGCTGGACCCGTCGCGGGCGAACTCCAGAAACTGGCTGATGATCGCGTCCATTTCGTCGATGTCCTGTTCCATGCCTTCGCGGACCGGGGGCGACAGCCGCTGCTGACTCATCTCCAGCGCGAGGCGCAGACGCGACAGCGGCGTCCGGAGGTCGTGCGAGACGCCCGCGAGCAGTACGGCGCGATTGGTTTCCTGCAGGGCGAGGGACTCGGTCATGCGGTTGAAGGCCCGCGACAACGTGCGGATCTCCGAGGGGCCGTGCTCGGGCAGCGGCTCCGGCGTCTTCCCGGCACCGATGTCTTCAGCCGCATCGCTGAGCGCCTGCAGCGGGCGGTTCACCCGGAGCATCAGCACCAGACCCCCGAAGAGCGCGAGGCCGAGGCTCACCAGACTCCACTGCACCCAGGTGGCGGCGGGCGGCAGGGTGAACGCCTCGGGGGAGAACACCACCCAGTAGCCTTGCTGCCGGATCTGGATCTTGACCCAGAGGGAGTGGTCGGAGTCTTCGATCATTGCCAGGACGGACGGCGTGCCCGCGGGATTTCGCCGGATCTCCGCCTCGACGGCGGCGAGCATCGGGGAGGCCGGCACGGCGAGTTCGTCGACGTCCAGCGAGGCGGCGGGAAACAGGCGGATGTTCTGCTGCAGGGGCAGCTTCTCGCTGAACTTGCGGCGGGACGACGCCGGCATGCTGTCCAGCGCGGTGCTCACGGTGTTCAGCACGCGGACGATGGTCGAGGCAGCCTGCTTCGACTGCGACTGTTCGCTGCTCATGCGGTAGAACTGGATCCATGCACCCTGGCTCGCGATGAGCACGATGGAAATCAGCAGGACCGAGCGGGCCAGCAGCGACCGTGGGATCAGCTGGATCACGGGGTCGGATGATCCAGCACAAAGACGTAGCCGTAGCCCCAGACGGTCTGCAGAAACCGCGGGTGGGACGGGTCGTCCTCGATCAGACGGCGCAGCCGCGACACCTGGACGTCGATGGTGCGGTCGAGCATGCCCAAGTCCCGGCCGCGGGCGAGTTCCATGAGCCGTTCGCGGGTGAGCGGTGTGCCGGGGTGAGTGGCGAGCGCCTTCAGCAGGGCGAATTCCCCCGTGGTGAGGTTCACGGCGACGTCGCCCTTCATCAGGCGGCGCGCGGCGAGATTGAGCGAGAACTCGCCGAAGCGGATCGGCGCTTCCACCTCCACCGGGGCTCCCGGAGGCGCCACGGTGCCGCCCCGTCTCAGGACCGCGTGGATACGCGCCACCAGTTCACGCGGATTGAAAGGCTTGGGCAGGTAGTCGTCGGCACCGGTCTCGAGGCCGGTGATGCGGTCGGCCTCGTCGCCCTTGGCCGTGAGCATGATGATCGGCGTCCGGTCACCGGATGCCCGGACCCGCCGGCAGATGGCGAGGCCATCCTCGCCCGGCAGCATCAGGTCGAGCACGATGAGGTCGGCACCGCCGACGCCCAGGGCGAGGTCCATCTCGGCGCCATCGGCGGCGGACCGTACCTGGAACCCCTGATCGGCGAGATACTGCTGCAGCAGTTCCCGCAGGCGGCGATCGTCGTCGACCACCAGGATGCGAATCGAATTGTCGGACATGTTCTCCGTCTCCGTGACCCATTATGCGACAGGCCGCCGCGGTCAACGTGCCCGCTTGCGCGGACGTTGCGATGCCATGCGAATGCTCCTGCTCGGGCTGGTCGTCACGGCGCTCGCCGGATGCGGGGCCTCCCGACCCGGAGATCCCCTGCCGGCCACCGATACGTCGTCCGGTCCGGTGCTCTCCCGGGAGGATGCCCGACACCTCCTGTCGCGCACGGCTTTCGGCGTGACCCGGTCGGGGGTCGCCGCCCTGGAAGGGCAGCCGCGCCGCGTGGCCGTCGAACGGCTGCTGCGGGAACTGCGCCGGGAGGCTGTCACCCCCCCGCCCGCAGGCATCGACCGGTACGAACCCCCGAACGAAGCGAAAGGCGCGGACCGGGAGGATCGCCGGGCGTTCCTGCAGGAGCAGGGCAGGCTGTC
>CAZEDA010000525.1:0-2899 GCA_964510915.1 uncultured Rhodocyclaceae bacterium
TGGAGCATTTTTGCGACGTCGCGCGCGATTGCCATCGACGCGGTCAGTCCGGGGGACTCGATGCCGAAGAGATTCACCAGGCCGGGTACGCCGTGGTCCGCTGGACCGTCGATGCGGAAATCCGCGGGCGTCTCGCCCTTCTTCGAGATCTTGGGCCGGATGCCGGTATAGCCCGGCTGGAGCGCGCCGTCCTTGAGTCCGGGGTAGTAGCGGCGGATGGCTTCGTAGAAGAGCGGTTCGCGTGAATGGTCGAAGGCGTAGTCCACGCTGTCCACCCATTCGATGTCCGGGCCGAAGCGCACCTGACCGCCGAGATCGATCGTCACGTGCACGCCCAGCCAGGACCCATGGCCGACCGGATACACAAGACGCCGGAACGGCGGCTTGCCGCTCAACGTGTAGTAGTGCGCCTTGGCGTAGTACTGCCCGGGCAGCTTCTGCGGGTCGAGGCCCGCGATGGAACGCGCGACCGTCGGCGCGAACAGGCCGGCGCTGTTGACCACGGTATTGCAGAGGATCTCCATGGGCTCGTCGCCGCCGACGCGCAGCAGGATGCCGTCGGCAGTGACCTCGCCGCTCAGGACCGGGCTGCGGAAGACGGTCATCGCTCCCGCGTTCTCGGCATCGCCCTGATACGCCAGCATGAGCGCATGACTGTCGATGATCCCCGTGGAGGGCGACAGCACCGCGGTGACGGCCACGACGTCCGGCTCCATCTCGCGGACCTCGGCGGGATCGAGTTGCCGCAGGTCGTGCACGCCGGCTGCTGCCGCCGTGGGGATGTAGCTCAGCACGGCATCGGATTCCTCGGGGCGCGAGGCGACGATGATCTTGCCGCAGTTGGCGTGGGGCACCCCGTGCTCGGCGCAGTAGGCGTAGAGCAGGTGCTTGCCTTCCACGCACAGGCGCGCCTTGAGCGAGCCCTTCGGGTAGTAGATGCCGGCGTGGATCACTTCGGAATTGCGCGAACTCGTGTGTTCGCCGATGCCGGATTCCGCTTCGAGGATCAGCACCTCGCGCCCGGCAAGGGCGAGTTCGCGGGCGATGGCAAGGCCTACTACTCCAGCGCCGATCACGGCGCAGTCGATACGGTCGGTCATGGGGATTCTGAAAACGGCACCGGGGGCGGACGCACCGCCCCCGGCCGGTACGGGAGAGTTACAGGAGTTCCCTGGCGGCCTTCATGGCGGCCTGCATGTCGGGCAGGGCGGTCACTTCCGGCACGACCTGGATGTAGCGAACGATGTTGTCGCGATCGGTGACGATCACGGCGCGCGCGAGGAGCCCCAGCGGTTCGATCATGAGGCCGTGGTTGTCGCCGAACTCATGGGCCTTGTAGTCGGACAGGAAGCGCACGTTGGCGATCTTGGCTTCCTTCGCGAAGCGGGACTGCGCAAACGGCAGGTCCATGCTCACGGTGACCATCTCGACCTGCTTGTCGAGCCCGGCGTTCTTCTCGGACAGTTCGTGGGTCTGCTTGTCGCAGGTGGGGGTGTCGACGGACGGGACGACGCTGATGATGCGCACCTTGCCGGTGGCCTCGCCGAGGTTCACGGGCTTGAGATCGGTGCCCGTGACCATCGCATCGGGCAGACGCTCGCCCACGGCGATGGCGCGACCGGACAGGGGCAGGGGGTTACCCTTCATCTTCACGGCGCTGCCGGCGCCGGTGGCGACGGTACCCTTGTCGACCGGAAGATCGGCCTGGACCTGATTGGTGCCTTTGTGGGCGCAGCCGGCGAGGGCAAGCGCGGCGAGCAGGGAAACGAGCAGACGGGACATGGAGGATCTCCTTGGAGACGGATTTGGCGGTGGGCGGGGAATCAGGGATGAGCGTCTTGCGCAGGCTTCGACCGGCCGGCGTCGCACTCCGTCCGATTGTATCCCCTGGCAGGGCGGCCAATGATCCGGCGTGATGACATGGACCATCCGGCCTACCAGGCGCTGCGAAGCGTCGTCGATCCGGTCCGGCTGGAGCAGGCGGACCTCGCAGTCCTTCAGACCGTGCTCGACGAGGCGGGTGTCACCAACGCGAACGGCGAGCCGCTGCGGGTGCTGGCCTCGCACAGTGACGGCGCCCAGGGCTACGAGCGCGATACGTACTTCCGCGGGACGCTCGCCGTGCGGACGGATACCTGGCACGACCGCTTCAATGTCGCGGCCTGGCGCCTGTTCCCGCGGAGCAAGGCCGCACTGAATGCGGCGCACGTCGCGGACCTCGATACCGCACAGGCGCGGCCTGGCCGTTCGAGGCTGCGCGATGCCCTCACGCTCTTCGACGAAGACGGCATCGTGGTGGCGCTGTCGGACCCGGCCATCGAAGAAGCCATTCGTGCCTTCCGGTGGCGGGAAGTGTTCTGGGAACGGCGGGACCGCCTGATCGCGGGCGCGGTATGCATCCCCTTCGGTCACGCGCTCATGGAGAAGCTGCGGGCGCCGTTCATCGGGCTTACGGCGAAGGCGCTCTTCGTGCCCGTACCCCAGTCCTTCGCGGATCAGGGCTGGGCGGACCGGCTCGCTTGCGTCGACGGGGCGCTCTCGCGGATCATTGGCGGGCTCCGAACCCCGGCGGATCTCGCGCCGCTGCCGGTTCTCGGTTGGCCGGGCTGGTGCCCGGAGAACACGTCGGCTGCGTTCTACGACAATACCGACTATTTCCGGCCGGGCCGGCGTGGCAAGATCACGTGACACACCACCGGCGAACAGCCATTCCGGAACAAGCTCATGCCCAGCAACGTGTTTGACGACATCCTCGGCACCATCGGCAACACGCCCATGGTCCGCCTGAACCGCATCACGCGGGACGTGGCCGCCACCGTCTACGCCAAGGTCGAGACCTTCAATCCCGGCCACAGCATCAAGGACCGCATGGCGCTGCGCATGATCGAGGACGCCGAGC
>CAZEDA010000526.1:0-2897 GCA_964510915.1 uncultured Rhodocyclaceae bacterium
GGCAACGGCAGTGATTCCATAGAGTGCGGCGGTCTGGAGTCCGGTCATGGCGGATTGGTCCTGATATCTCGGTGTGCGTGTTCCCGGGACCCTACCCGCTTTCGTCGGAAAAAATCCGGAAAAGCGCGGGACGGGGTTGCCTGCGTGCCGCAGCAGCAGCACAATCTCCGAAAACTACAACAGACTCGCATAAGCCAAGGAAGCCTCGCACACCCTTTACGGACTGCGTGGCAGTGCGCGCCGTGCATGGCGCCGCCGTCCGTGACGTGAGAGTTCTGCATTCACAAGGGTTCGCGAGGGGCGCTGCGATGACATCCCCTTTGCGACGGAACCCATCATGATCCGCTCCCGATTCGTTTCCGCTTCCCTCGCCGCGCTGCTGGTTCTCGGGCACGTGATTCCTGCAGCCGCGATGGATGTATACCACCATGTCCTAAAGACCGGTGAGCGCCCCGCGCCGGGAAAGGTACTCGTGCTGAAGCCGGACATCTTCATCTACGAAGTCACGGCAGGCGGAGTGGTGGAGAAGCTGGCACAGAGTACGGACGACGCCGTGAAGCGCTTCGAGGCCTCGCTACGCAAGTATGCGGAGCAGCATGCGGTTCCGGTCGAGGTCGTCCCCATGCCCGAACTCACGGCCGACGAGAAGACCGCGGTAGCGGAGTTCGTCGCGCAGTACACGGCCGTCTCGGCGGCGGCGCGGGCCGCCCTTTCCGGTGGCAAGGAGTGGAGCCACAAGGTCGAGAAGTTCGACTATTCCGTAGGTTTCGGCCTCGAGTTCCTCAAGGCCAAGAGCGGCGCGGAAGTCGTACTCGTCTCCGCGGGCAGCGCCATGAAGGAAAGTACCGGCCGGAGCGCCATGAATCTGGCCGGGGCGATCGCGGTGGCGTTCCTTTCGGGCGGAACCTACGTGCCGATGCGATCGGACGAACAGGCCGACATCGCCATGGCGCTCGTGGATATCCAGACCGGTGACATCCTCTGGACGAAGACCGAGGTCGTGATGCCGAATGTCCTCGATTCGGACGACGCGAACTACGACTTCGTGAGCGGGGCGATCAAGAACTACTTCGACGGTCTGAAGAAGAAGTAGACCGCGCGCGAACGGGCCACCATGTTCTTCCGAACCGTTGCGGCAATCGTGCTGTCGCAGGCTTTGTCCTGCGAAGCCGCCGTCGCGCCATTCGCGCGCCTGGACGACCTCGCCCAGCTCCCGGAACCGGAGCAACGCGTCTGGAGCGAGTCTGCCGACGTGGATGCCGCATTCGCGAAAGGCGGTCATCTGCTGGGCGATCCGGAGGTGGACGCCTATCTGCAGTCCCTCAGCAATCGCCTCTTCCCCGACCTGGGACGGGCAATTCGCGTGCGCGCCATCCGCGACCCGGAGATGAACGCGTTCTGCATGCCCAACGGCAGCGTATACATGAACGTCGGCATGCTGGCGCGGGTGCGCAACGAGTCCCAGCTCGCCACCATCCTCGCGCACGAGGGTGCGCACTTCACGCACCGTCACGGATTCCAGCAGCGCAGCTCGCTCATCACAACCGCCGCCGTGGTGCAGGGGTCGGTCATCGGCGGTGGCCTGGTCGGTGCCGTGCTGGGCAATCTCATCGGGTTGTCTTCCATTCAGGGCTTCTCCCGCGATCATGAGCGCGAAGCCGATGCCGTAGGCTTCCGCCGGCTGGTCGAGGCCAGATTCGACTATCGCGAGAGCCCGCGCGTTTTCCAGATGCTTGCCGCGGAGTCGGTCGCGCGGGGAGACAAGCCGTCCTACTTCTTTGCGTCGCATCCACAGCTGAAGGAACGTATCGAGAGCTATGGCGCCCTGATTCGCGATACGGTGGCCGGGGCTCCCGAACCCGACGACGCCGTCTTCCTGGAGACCATGCGCAAGGTCCATCGGGTCTGGTTCGACATGGAAATCGGCATGGGGCGGGGGGACCGGCTCATCCACGTGCTCACGCAACCGGGCGCCGACACCTTCTACGCGCCGGAGTCCAGCTACTACCTGGGTGAGGCGTACCGCTTGCGCGGCAGCAAGGGCGACCAGGACAGGATGCTCGAAGCGTTCCGCTCCGCCGCAGCGAAGGCTCCCAAGTTCGCGCCGACCTTCATGGCGCTCGGCACTTACCACTACAAGCAGAAGGACTGTGCGAAAGCGCGTCCCTTCCTCGTCACCTACCTGGATCTCGACCCGACCGGCGCGATGAGTGCCCACGCCCGGCGATTCATGGACAAATGCCAATGACCCCATCGAAGCCCGACTGCCTTCATTCCCGCTGCATCGCCTTTCTCGCCACTCTGACTGCCGCCGCATTGCTGTCGGCCTGCGCCGGAGACTCTTCATGGAATCGTGTGCAGAAGCCGCAGGTGGTCGCAAAAAATGCAAACTTCGAAGTCGAAATCCCCACGGACTGGATGCAACAGTCCGGGTTGAGTGAAGGCGTGCTGGTCACGCGCGACGGCCAGTCGATCCAGTACATCCGCATCGAGCGGCCCGCACACGACAAGGCGTTCGCCCAGATCAAGAAGACCAGCAACGCCGACCTTCTGCCGAACGAACTGGCGGAACTTCTCGTCGCCGTACGCACGGCGCGCCCCGGCGTCAGCAACCTGAAGGTCAGTCAGAACGAACCCGTGAGCTTCGGCGGCAAGGACGGTGTGCGGTTGCGCATGTCGTACAAGAACCCGCGCGGCGCATCCTACGATCAGATCGTCTACGCGGCGGCGGAAGACAAGCGCGTGCTGATCTTCGAGTACGAGGCGCTCAGCCGCATCTACTTCGACCGGGACCTGCCCCAGTTCGAGAAAGTGCTCGCGTCGTTCAAGGATCTGTCCCCGCCGCCGAAGGCGAAGAAGTAGCCCGCTTCAGCGCGCGGCCCTGCGTCGCGACACCG
>CAZEDA010000527.1:0-2895 GCA_964510915.1 uncultured Rhodocyclaceae bacterium
GTTCTCGACCGCCAGGGTGGCCGTGAAGGCGTGCATCGTGGTCTTGATGAAGTTGGCCAGGGCGAAGCGGGCGCCGCTCTTGTCGGTGCCGGTCGGCACGTCGGGTGACACCAGCACCAGTTGCGTGCCGTCGATCAGGCTGGCCTTGCGGGCGACACGGAACTGGTGCGTCAGGTTGTCCTGAACGAGCTGACGGAACTCCTCGGGGCTCAGGGCTTCGCCATCGGGCGCGCCAGCGCTGGGGAACAGACGCTCGGGCAGCGGCACGAAGGGCGTGCTGACGATCGTGGTCGGATAACCGTGCCGGCTCAGCGCCGCGTCGATGCCGCCTTCGAGGTCATCGCCCACCTCGGCGAAGTGCAGCAGGTCCGGCGGCAGATCACGCAGCGCGACGCGCATCGCGGCACTGCCCGCGGCCGTGCGGCACAGGAGGACGACGCGGCCGACCTGGCACTCGGTGACCAGCTGGCGCGCCGCTTCTGCGAGGTACTCCACGAGATGCTCGCCGATCAGCCAGACGGTGCGACCGCGCATCATGTCCAGCCGCTCGCGCTTGGCGCTGCCGAAGAGTTCGCGCTCGGTGATCGATCGTTCCAGGCTCAGTCCGCCGGAAGGCATGAAGGTCTCGCCGCTCACGGCGCGGTCGGCAAGGAAGTAGACCGTGGCCAGCGCCACCTCGGTCTCCGTGGGCATCTTGCCCAGGTGCAGGAGCGACAGCACGCCCTTGCGCACCTTCGCGGCTTCCTCCTGCACCGTATCGTGCGGCAGGTAGGGTTTGTCGTCGGGCGGCAGGCGCGCCACCCAGTCCCTCCCGGTGCGGTCCTGCCATTCGGGCAGACCGAGCAGGCATCCTCCCAGCCGCAGGCGGCCGAGCAGGCGTTCGGCGATGTCGCCATCGAACAGATAGCTGCCCCAGTGGCAGTCGTCGCTGTGCTCCTTCTGCGCGGCTGTGGCCAGAGCGCGCAGTTCCGCGGGCGCCTCGGCATCCGCTGCCAGCGCGGCCACGTCGTTGGCCGCCAGCGTCAGCAGCAGGCTCTCGACGCCGACACCGCGGCGCATGGCCTTGACGACGGCGGCGTGCACCGCGTTCAGGCGCTTGTTCTCCAGGATCAGCCGGCCGCGCCGTTCGAACAGCCCCGGCCGGCTGCCCGTGCCCTTCAGCCGCTCGCCCTCGACCGGGCCCGGCGCGATCGCGTTGATCTGCACCTCGGGGCCGAGAAAGCGGGCCATGGTCTCGACCATCGCCCGCTGTCCCGCCTTGCTCACGGCGTAGTCGCCGCGGTTCGGGTACGCCACCGCCAGGTACTTCTCGCCGCCGAAGTAGCTCGACACGTTCAGCACGTAGCCGCTGCCCTGCTTCTTCATGAGCGGCAGCACCTCGTGCATCAGCACGTAGTTGGAGACGAGGTTGGCATCCAGCGTGGCGTTCCAGGCGGCCAGGTCCATGTCGACGACCATGTCCTCGGCGCCGGCCACGCCGGCGTTGTTGATCAGGTAGTCGATGCGGCCGAAGGCCGCGACCGTGGCCTGCACCGCGGGCTTCAGCGTATGCAGCTGGCCCACGTCGACCCCGGGAAGAATCCCGACGCGACGCCCGGCCTGCGAGTAACCGATGTCCTCCAGTTCGCCGACGATGCGCGTGCGCAAGGCTTGCAGCTCGCTTTCGCGGCGCGCCGCCAGCATCACCTTCGCACCTCCCAGCGCGAGCAGCCGAGCGACCGCGCCGCCGATGCCGGCCGAGCCGCCGGTGATGAGCGCCACCTTGCCGATGTGCAGGCCGGCCAGATTCTCGGTGAAGCCCACGGTGGCGCGGCGCGCGCCGCTGGCCTCGCCGATGTTGACCGGCAGGTACAGATTCACCTGACGGATGCGCTGTTCCTTGAACAGCAGCCGCGCGGTGTGCCCGGCCGTGAAGGGCACGTTCTCGGGCTCGGCGTTGTCGTAGCGGATGATCTGGTTGCCCCACTCCGGAAAGCGGCGACGGCCCAGCTTGACGTCGACCTCGCTCTCGTCGCGCCAGACGCGGATCAGCTCTTCCATCGCCGAGCGCAGCAGCTCGGCCCAGGCGTTGGCACCGCCGTCGCTGCCGTTGGTGAGGAACACGAAACGCGGCTCCTGCTTCAGGTCCGTGCGTTCCTTCCAGTAGCGACTGAGCTTGCGCGCCACCGCGATGGCGCCGCCCAGTTCCTCGTCGACGAAGCGTTCCATGTCGGTGTCGCTGGCATCGCACAGCGCGCCGCGAAACCGGTCCGGACCGTGAGCAGGCATCACGATGGCGCCGGTGATGGGGCCGCCATGGTCTTCGGCCAGGGCCGCATCCATCGTCGCGGGATCGGTGCGGACGAAGACGCGCACGTCCACGCGCCGGCCGTGGCGCATTTCGCTCAGGCGCTCCAGGGCGATGGCGCAGTCGGCCTCGCGCGGCAGCCCCAGGATCACGTGGGCGCCGACCTCGGCCTGAAGGCGCGCGATGGTGAGGGCGTCTTCGACCCGGTCGCCGGCCACCAGCAGCACCGTGTGGCCGATGGCGTCCACCGTGCGCATCGTCGGCCGGCTCATCCAGGTGCTCCGGCTCTCCTTGCGCACCTGCATGCCGTGCGTGACCTCGAAGTCGTGCCCGTTGAAGGCCATCGACTCGTCACTGCCCAGGAAGACGCAGGTGTGGGCGATGTCGGCAGGCACCGGAAAGTCCTTGGCGGGCGGCTGCCCGTCGAACGCGCGGTTGAGCGTCATCATGTCGAAGAACTCGTGCGCGGTGCTGCCGGGTTCGGCACCCTTCAGCTGGTCCATCGTCGCGAACACGCTGCGGATGCGTTCGCTGCGGATCGGCCCGGGGAAGATCATGTTCACGCGGATGCCGCGCTCGCCGAGTTCCTCGGCCACCTTGCGCGACAG
>CAZEDA010000528.1:0-2884 GCA_964510915.1 uncultured Rhodocyclaceae bacterium
CATCGTCAACTTCTCGTCCATCTCCGGCCTCATCGGCCAGGAGTTCGTGCACATGGGCTACAACGCGGCCAAGGCCGGCATCCACGTGCTCACCAAGTCCGCGGCCGTGCAGTACGGCCGTGATGGCATCCGCGTCAACTCCGTGCACCCGGGCATGATGCCGCCGATGCGCACGTCCGTGACGGCCGCCGATCCCGCCGTGCGTGCCCGTGCGCTTGCCGCAGTCCCGCTCGGCCGCGCCGGCACCGCCGAGGAGGCCGCCTACGCGGCCCTGTTCCTCGCGTCCGACGAGGCGTCCTACATCACGGGCGCCGAGATCATCGTGGACGGCGGCTACACCGCCGCCTGACCGCCCCGCACCTACTCCGGAGAGTCCCCATGCCGCTTCCCTTCGAGGGCGTGTTCCCCGCGCCGCCCACTCCGATCACCGCCGACGGCCGTGTGAACGAGGTCGCGCTGCGCGCCCTGCTCGAGGACAACATGCGCCACGGCGCCGACGGCTTCTGGATGGCCGGCAGCACGGGTGAAGGTCCGATCCTCACGGAAGACCAGCGCGACACGGTCGCCCGCGTCTCCGCCGAGACCTGTCGCGGCAAGGCGGCGGTCATCATGCACGTCGGCGCCATGAGCACCGCTTCGGCCGTGAAGGCGGCGCGCCATGCCCGGGCAGTCGGATGCGATGCGGTCTGCTGTCTCCCGCCGCTGTTCTTCCCGAGCAACGATCGCGGGCGCGTCGAGCACTACCAGGCCGTGGCGGACGCAGCGGGCGATCTCCCGTTCTTCGTCTACAACCTGCCCCAGCTCACGCAGGTGGAGACCGTGCCGGCCCTCATGGAGAAGTTCGTCAAGGCGATTCCCACGCTGAAGGGGCTCAAGCATTCGGCCTTCACCTTCTCGGACATCCGCGTCTTTGCCGACATGGGCCTCGTGTGCTTCTCGGGCAACGGCGCCTTCCCGCTGCCGTCGCTGACGATGGGCGCTGTGGGGACCATCGACGCGCCTCTCAGCCTGGCGCCCTGGCACTACTCCGCGCTGCATCGCGCCTGGAAAGCCGGTGACATCGCCACGGCCAAGCGTCTGCAGGACACCGTGCGGCCCTTCGTGGATCTCGTCTGGATGTACGGCGCGCCCGCTGCCGTGTGCAAGGTGGTGCTGTCCGCCCGTCTCGGAATGGATTGCGGCAACACGATCCCGCCGGTCAACCGACTGAGCGAAACCGAGCGCGCGCACGTTCTCGAAGTCGCGACCGCGCTCGGCGTGACGCGCTCGCCCGGCTGATCCGTGATCCGGCAGCCCCATTCGACCGAAATCGTGCCCATGACGGTGCCATCGCGCCGGGGCTCGGCTACGATGCCGCTCCGCCGTCCGGACCCTCGGCCCGGACGCCGCTCAACCTTCACCGTCTCAACATGATTTCGCTTGCCCGATCGTATCTGTTCGTCCCCGGCAACCGTCCGGAGCGCTTCGAGCGCGCCGTGACTTCCGGCAGCCACGCCGTCATCGTCGATCTCGAGGATGCCGTCCCTCCGGGCGAGAAGGACAATGCGCGTGCCTCGCTCGCGGCCTGGCTGCGCGCAGACAGGCCCGTTCACATCCGCGTGAATGCCGCCGAGACCCCCTGGCACGAGGCGGACGTCGCGTTGTGCCGCTCGCCCGGCGTAGCCGGCATCGTGCTGCCGAAGGCCGAGCAGATCAGCAAGGCGGTTCGCGATCTCTGCAAGCCGGGGGGCCCGGCCCTGCTGCCGCTCATCGAGACGGCCGTCGGCATCGACCGGCTGCGCGACATCGCCGCCGAGCCGGCCGTGCAGCGCCTGGTGTTCGGCAGCATCGATCTCCAGGTGGACCTGGGCATCGAGGGCGAAGGCGAGGAACTGCTGTTCTTCCGCTCGCAGATCGTGCTCGCGTCGCGGCTCGCCAGGCTGCCCCCGCCGGTGGACGGGGTGTGCACGGAAATCGACGAGCCGGAGCGCCTGGAAGCCGACACGCTGCGAGCCAAGCGCCTCGGCTTCGGCGGAAAACTCTGCATCCACCCGCGCCAGGTCCCGCTCGTGAACCAGTGCTTCGTACCCAGCGCCGAGCAGCTTGCGTGGGCGCAGCGCGTCATGGCCGCTGCCGAGAAGGCCTCGGGCGCCGCCATCGCCGTGGACGGACGAATGGTCGATCGGCCGGTCATCCTCCAGGCGGAACACATCGTCCGCGAGGCCCAGCGCAAGTGACCGCGGGCGCAGTAACATTGCGTTCGCGGCTCTGAGCCGCCTTCCTCCACGCATCCCAGGGACCGGATCCACCGCCATGCCCCAGACCGCCGCCCGCCTCTCCCGCACCCAGTGGCCCTTCGATATCCGACCGCTGTCGCCGAATCTCGGTGCGGAGATCATCGGACTCGACTTTTCGCGCGAGATCCCGTCCGACGTCTTCGATGCCGTGTACGACGCCTTCCTCCAGTATCAGATCCTGCTCTTCGGGGTGCAGAACCTGGAGCCCGCACGTCAGGTCGGCTTCGCCCGGCAGTTCGGCGAAGTGCAGATCCACGTGATGAACCAGTACCACAGCGACGGCTTTCCGGAGCTGTACCGCCTGTCGAACCTCGACGAGAACGGCAACCCGAACGGCAAGTATCCGGACAAGGGCACGCTCGAATGGCACACGGACGGCTCCTGGCGGCGGGTGACCGGCCAGGCCACGATCATTTATGCGGAAGTCGCCACGGAGACCGGCGGAGAGACCAACTTCTGCGATATGTACCTCGCGTATGAGCGGCTGAGCCCCGAGTGGAAGGCCCGCATCGCCGGCCTGCGGGCCGTGCACAACCTGGATTTTTCGCGCACCCGGCGCCACGGCGAAGACCCGATGACCGAAGCGCAGAAGCAGGCCGTCCCGCCGG
>CAZEDA010000529.1:0-2883 GCA_964510915.1 uncultured Rhodocyclaceae bacterium
CCCGGGACGACCGGAACATCGACGCGTTGCTGGGTGCCGGCGCAGCGTCATGGCGGGCGGGCGATACGAACAAAGCGAGTGACTACTACTACCGGGTTCTGGAACTCGACCCGCAGAACGCCGCGGCCCAGGCTGGCCTGATCGGCATGATCGGCCGGGTGGACCCGATCGCGAGCGAATCCCGACTGAAACAGCTCATCGCCCGCGAGCCATCCGGTTTCCTCTACGCGGCTCTCGGTCACGTCCATGCGGACCAGGGCCAGTGGTCTGCGGCCCAGCAGGCCTACTTCCAGGCTTTCCAGTCCGAGCCCGCGAATCCGGACTACGCGTACAACCTGGCGGTGGGGCTGGAAAGGGTCGGCCAGCCGAAGATCGCTCTCACGTATTACCGTCAGGCCGTGGATCTGGCGCGAACCAAGGGTCACGCCGGGTTCGACCGGAAACTCGCAATCCAGAGGATCGAACGTCTCGGAGGGACCGTAGAATGAGCGCCATGGCTGCTCCTACGCTCGTCAAGTCCGCTCCGCCCGCCGCCGAGACCCGTCGCAAGACGCGTCTGGGCGAGGTGCTCGTCCAGCAGGGCCTCATCACGCCGGACCAGTTGCGGATCGCGCTGACCGAGCAGCGGTCCCAGCGCATGCCGTTGGGTCGTCTGCTGGTGCGTCTCGGGTTCGTCACCGAAGGCGTCATCCGCGACATCATGGCGCAGACGATCGGGCAGGAATCGATCGATCTCGCGCAGGTGGTCGTCGACGCGGAGGCCCTGAAGCTGGTGCCCCAGGAGTTCGCCCGCCGCCATCACGTTCTCCCGATCGCCTTCGACTCCCACACCGGCGTGCTGCTGGTTGCCATCACTGAACTGTTCAACGTCGTGGTGACCGACCAGCTGCGCGCCATGCTTCCGCCCGAGGTGCAGCTTCGCACCATGCTCGCCGGCGAAGCGCAGCTCGAGGAGTACATCGACCAGTTCTACGGGTTCGAGCTGTCCGTGGACGGCATCCTCCGCGAGATCGAAACGGGGGAACTCGACTGGCAGAGCCTTCAGCTCGGCGGTGACGAATACACGCAACCGATCGTCCGACTGGTCGGCGCGTTGCTGGTGGACGCCGTGAAGCGTGGCGCGTCGGACATTCACTTCGAGCCTGAAGCAGCGTTCCTGCGGATTCGCTACCGCATCGACGGCGTACTTGAACAGGTGCGCAGCCTGCACAAGACATACTGGCCCGGTGTGGCCGTGCGGCTCAAGGTCATCAGCGGCATGAACATCGCGGAGGTCCGGGCGCCGCAGGACGGACGCCTGTCCCTGAACCTCAGCGGGCGTCCGGTGGACTTCCGGGTTTCCAGCCACCCCACCATCTACGGCGAGAACATCGTCCTGCGGGTGCTGGACCGCGAGAAGTCGATCATCAGTCTGGATCAGATGCGCCTGCCCCGTTCGACGGTCGCGCGCCTCAACCTGATGCTCGCCCGGCCGGAAGGCATCCTGATCATCACGGGCCCCACGGGCAGCGGCAAGACGACGACCCTCTATTCCCTGCTGTCCCAGGTGAACGTCGAGGGCGTCAACATCATGACGCTGGAAGACCCGGTCGAGTATCCGGTCGCACTCATGCGCCAGACGTCCGTCGGCGAGGCGGTAAAGCTCGACTTCGCGAACGGCATCCGGTCGATCATGCGGCAGGACCCGGACATCATCCTGGTAGGCGAGATCCGGGACAAGGACACCGCCGACATGGCGTTCCGCGCGGCGATGACCGGTCACCAGGTGTTCTCGACACTGCACACCAACTCCGCTCTCGGGGCATTTCCCCGTCTTCTGGACATCGGCATCCTCCCGGACATCATCGCGGGCAACGTCATCGGCGTGATTGCCCAGCGTCTCGTCCGGGTGCTGTGCCAGAACTGCAAGGTCGAGTATCGACCTTCGCTGGAAGAGAAGCACATTCTGGGTGTGCCGCCGGAGAGCAACATCACGCTGTTCCGTCAGCATGAAGGCGGATGCCGGCAATGCAACCATCGCGGATTCAAGGGCCGAACGGCCGTGATGGAACTGCTGCCGATGGATGCCGACATGGATGAGCTGGTGGCTCGGCGCGCCACGGCGCGCGAAATGCGCCGGGTCGCCGTCGAGAAGGGCTTCCGGTCTCTCGCCGACGAGGGTATCGAACGCGTCATCGAGGGCGTGACGAGCATCGCCGAGCTGTCTCGCGCCGTGGATCTGACCGGCCGGCTGCTCTAGGCCCGCCCAGAGCACACGCCCGGATCGGCTCTCAACTTCCCCCGCCCGGCACCACTCCGACGTCCCCATGCCATCGTTCCGCTACAAGGCCGTCGACGCAGAAGGACAGCGGTCCCAGGGCAAGATGGACGCCATCAACGATGTCGATCTTGAACTTCGGCTCCGGCGGATGGGACTCGATCTCATCACGTTCCGGGAAGTCCGCAGTGCGACAGGCGCGCGTGGTGGCAGTGCGGGAGTCGATCGCAAGGATCTCATCAATTTCTGCTTCGACCTCGAGCAGATCAGCCGCGCCGGCATTCCGCTGATCGACGGATTGCGCGATCTTCGCGACAGCCTGGATCGTCCACGATTCAAGCAGGTGGTCACTGCCATCGTGGAAGACATCGAAGGCGGAAAGATGCTCTCGCAGGCCATGAGCCAGTTTCCGCGGGTGTTCGATTCGGTATTCGTGAGTCTCGTGAGGGCTGGAGAGCAGACGGGCAGGCTCACCGACGTCTTCGAAAACCTGTCGAAATCCCTGCGCTGGCAGGACGAACTCGCGGCTGAGACGAAGAAGCTCCTGATCTATCCGGTGATGCTGCTGGTGCTGGTGGTGGCGGTCTCGCTGTTCCTGCTGATGTACCTGGTCCCTCAGCTGGTGG
>CAZEDA010000530.1:0-2857 GCA_964510915.1 uncultured Rhodocyclaceae bacterium
GCCGACTTCGTCATCGCCGAGTACCGCCTGCTCGTCCGGTCTTCGGACTGAGCGTCGCCGCGCGGGCGGGTCGACTCCCCAGGATCTCAGCGCCGCAACAGGATCACCTTCAGCGTCGGATGATCGCTGCCGAACATGCCGGTCCTGTCGTTCGTGTACAGCACTGCATTGAGGTTGTTGCGGGTGAATACGTGATCGACAGGCCAGGGGAACGAATGGCTCCAGTGCGTCCGGTCGGTCTCCCACACTTCACGGCGGGCGTTGGTCATCACGTTCTCGATGGCTTCGACTTCCGGCATGCTGCGGCCACCAAGTGAGTTGAAGGCGCTCTGCGTCCGGGTCGTTTCGGAAGGAGAACTGCCGACCAGTTCGTCGGGCGAGGCAATCCATACCGATTTGCTGTTGAAGTCTCCACCGACGATGGCCCAGCGCGAAGGCAGGATGTCCTGGACGATCTGCTGCGCGAACGCCACGCGCGAGGGATGGGAGGTGACCGGAACAGGACGGTGCTGCCAGTGGACGGACACCGCATCCATGCTCCCGCGCGGCGTGAGCACATTCGCCCGCACGTACTCCGACGCCAGCCCGCATACGAACGTTCCGTCGGCGTCAGTCACGCACAGGTCGGCGGTCTTGCGGTCCGAGACGTTGTCGAGCGGCCACCGCGAGAGGATGGCGACCGTGTTCCGGTAGGCGAGAGAGTGGTTGGGAGCGCTGAGCGCGATCCGCTGGATCCACGCCGGGTTCGTGCCTTCGTTCAGTATCACGATGTCCTGCGTGGCGAAGTAGCGGCCCCAGCGATCGAGCTGTTCGTTCAGATGGGTGAGCTGCCCGGGGCCGACGCCCGGCCGCTGATTGTGCAGTCCGTCGCACAGCGTGGCGCCGTTCAGATTCCGGTCGCCTTGCGCGGCAAGTTGAATGAGGCACGGGCCCCACAGATTGTGGACGACGACGCTCACCGGACGGACGATGCGCACGGTCGATCGGTTCTGCAGATCTGCGCCATTGCGAGCCGAGACCTGCAGGACGATCTCGAAATCCGTCAGCACGCCTGCACCGCATGCGGCCCTGAGTGCCGCATGGCGGATCGGCATCGAGACCATACGTTCCGCCGGTTGAGAGGCCGCGGCGCCGTTGGCGGGGGAGATGTCACCCGTCACCACTGACGGCAACGTCAGGCTCACCTGCCGCGCGGGCGTGGTGGCACGCCAGCCGGAGTTGCACCACGCCGTCGCCTGACCGGTGATCTCGACGCCGCGAACGCCGCTTTCGCGGTCGATCGCCTTCACCGCGACGAGCGCCTCCGGGTTGGCCAGCGCGTCGTCGAATCCGAGTGTCTCGGGGAACGTCGTGACGGATTCGATCTCGGACGGCGTCACGGGATTGCTCTGCGGGGTCGAGGCGCCCGTTCCGAGATCCGGCAGCAGGTTGGCGGACGTGAGAGTCAGCTCGGGCCTGGTGGTGTCCTGCGTGTTGACCTGGACCTGGGGCACAGGCGCACAAGCGGTAACGACGATCGCCATCGCAGCGATAGCGCCGGCAGGCCAGAGAGATCGTATGACGGTGCTGCGGGCGAGTTCAGACATGCTGAGGAATCTCCGGGTTGGCGGTTCGCGCGGTGGAGCCGGGTGGTCCGGTGATCGCGCGGAAGATCATCGCTCGGCAATGCGCACTGTTGCGACACAACCATAGGCCGAACGCCAGCCTGCCGGAACGTGAGGAACCTCATAGGCTGCCGCCAGCGACGGTGATCGCGTTCCCTTCGTCGAATGGGAATCGCTGCCGCGCCCGCTTACGCCGGCCAGGCCCGCATGCGGAAAGCATTCGCGAGGAAGTCGATCAGCAGCCTGACCTTCGGTGTGACGAACTTCCGGGACGGATACACGGCGTAGACCCCCAGCTCGGCTGCGCGGTACGCCGGAAGGATCTCTTTCAGCGTGCCTGCGAGCAGATCGGGGCCGATCAGGAAAGTGGGCTGCAGCACGACGCCGAGGTGGCGCAGCGCGGCGAGGCGACAGGTATCACCGCTGTTCGTGCGCATGCGGGGTGTCACGCGCACCGAGACTTCCCCGTCCGGGCCGCTGAAGGCCCATTGCTCTCCCATTGCGAGCAGGCTGTAGGAGAGGATGTCGTGGCGCGCGAGGTCCGAGGGATGCGCGGGCGTTCCGCTGCGGGCGAGGTATTCGGGCGACGCGCACAGCACGAGACGTGTGCTGGTCAATTGGCGGCTCACCAGTGTGGAGTTCGGCAGCTGGGCGATGCGCACGGCGAGATCGAATCCTTCCTCGACCAGATCCACGAAGCGGTCGGACAGCGTCACGTCGAGTGCCACACCCGGGTGCTGCGCCATGAACTCCGCCCACAGCGGGGCGAGGTGCAGCACTCCGAACGACGTCGGGACGTTGATGCGCAGGACCCCGGTGGCAGTGCCGGCGCTGGCGGTGATCTCGCCCTCGGCTTCGTCCAGATCGCCCAGGAGTACCTTGCAGCGCGCATGGAAGACCTCGCCCTCGGCGGTGAGGGACAGGCGCCGGGTCGACCGGTGCAGCAGGCGCACTCCCAGGCGGGCTTCGAGCCCGGCCAGGTGCCGGGAGACCGCCGGCGTGGACATCCCCAGGGCGTCTGCCGCCCCGACAAAGCTCCCGGCCTCCACCACTCCCACGAACACCCGCATTTCCTCGAATCGGTCCATCGTTGCGAATTCCGGAATAGTTGGTTTCATTGAATCACCTTTATTCCTGGAAGCGCAATCTCCACAGTAGAGGCATCGCGCGGCTCGTTCGCGATTCTCGGAGGACTGCCCCATGTCCCGCCTGCCCACCGTATTCATCTCTCACGGCGCCCCGACCTTTGCGCT
>CAZEDA010000531.1:0-2856 GCA_964510915.1 uncultured Rhodocyclaceae bacterium
TCGCGGGTGGTGCGGAACGTCTGCGGCGCGACCGTCAGCGTCGGCTTGAAGAGCACCGGACCGTACTTGTAACCGTAGGCGGAGTCGATCACCTTCTCGGCGAGCTGCTTGGCGGCAGCGTGCCCTTGCTTTTCGTAGGTCGTGGAGATGGAGACCAGCGCATCGCCCCAGGCCTTCTGGGCGGCGAGCACTTCGGCTTCCGTGATGTTCGTGTTGACGACGCTCGAGTTGGCGAAGACGGGAGCGGAGACGGAGAAAGCAAGAACGACGGCAGCAGCGATGGGCAACATCTTCATGGTTTATGACTCCTTCAGTCGGTTGAACGAGGAGGCCAGTAAACCACCCGCGCATAACGTGCCACTGAACACCCGATGATCGCGGGTTGAAAAGAACATTAAGTTTTCATGAAAGACATGCGGTTCCATCGCCCTCGCAAGCAGTGCCTCCCCTCGTGACTGTCCGCACACTCTGCCTGCATTCATTTTCAGTTCATCTTCGGTTCAAGTGCGATGCATGTCCCCTGCCTATAATTCAGACATGTTCCGCAGACGCCTCACCATCGCTCTCGCTGTCCTGGCTGCCGCCACCGTCGCCCAGGGCGGGTTCGCCCTGTGGTCCGCTCAGGTGGCAGAGACACAGGTGATTCGCGGCCGGATCGCCAGCGACATCCAGCAGGGCTTTCTGGAGCTTTCGGCCCGCAAGCAGCGGTTGCGCACATGGGTGGTTCAGATGCTGCTCGGCGCCAACGCCGATGTCGCGCAGCGCGAGATCCTCCACGCCGAGATGCGCGAGATCCTCCAGCGGCTCAATCGCCTCTCCCAGCAGGCCGTGTCGCTCGACAATTCCGAGGCAACCCGATACGAGCACGACAATCGCCAGAGCTCGCTAGCTGTCCTGGATCAGAGCCTGGGCGAACTCGAGCGAACCGTCGCGGCGGCACGCCCCCTCGATGCCGATGCCGACCCGCGGGAAGCCTGGGACACGATTTCGAAAGTGTTCGATGTTTCTCAGGGGCATGACCTCAGGACGCTGGTTGCGCAGAGCATCGAGAGAGAGGCTGTTGCGAAGGCGAGGGAACGTGCAGCGGCCGACGCCTCGTTGCGCTGGATGCGCACGCTCTGGCTCGGCGCCGCGGGTACGCTGGCCGTGGCGGCGCTGCTGCTGGGGGTGTATTTCGCGCGCGCCCTTCGCGGACCGCTGGACAAGCTGAGCGCCGGCGCATCCGCCCTGCAGGCTGGCCAGTTCGACCACCGGATCGCTCTCGACGGCGACGACGAATTCGCGGCAGTCGCCCGCAGCATGAACGCCATGGCCGCAGAACTCGCCGAGCACCGGGCACGCGAAGCCGAAGCCCGCCACCGGCTGGAAGAGCTCGTGCAGTCCCGTACCGCGGAGCTTCAGGGCGCGCTGGGAGCGTTGCAGGAGATGGATGCCCGTCGCCGACAGCTTCTTGCAGACATCAGCCATGAGTTGCGTACGCCCACCACGGCGATTCGCGGTGAAGCCGAGGTGACGTTGCGCGGCCAGGCGCACAGCGTGGAGGACTACCGTTCGACGCTGCAGAGGATCGTGGAGATCGCGCGGCAACTTGGGCGGGTAATCGATGACCTTCTGACGATGACTCGCAGCGATACCGATTCGCTCGCCCTGAAGCGCCAGCAGATGGACGTAGGCGTGGCACTGGCGGAGGCGATCGATCAGGCGCGCGCGATCGCCGCCGAACGCAGCATCCACATTCAGGCACCCTCGAACAGCGCCGTGCTCACGATCATGGGCGACGCCCTACGGCTGCGCCAGCTGTTCATGCTGCTGCTGGACAACGCCATCCGCTATTCGCGACCAGGCGGCACCGTCGAGGTGGAAGTCCGCACCCCGCAGGAGATTCTCGTCACCCCGTTTTGCGAAGTTCGCGTTCGCGACCACGGCATCGGCATTCCCGAGAACGAACTGACACGCGTGTTCGAGCGCCACTTCCGCGGCGAAGAAGCACGGCGGCATCGCGCCGACGGCAGCGGACTCGGGCTCTCCATCGGGTTGGCGCTCGCACGCGCCCATGGAGGCGAAGTCTCCATGGAGAGTTCTCCCGATGCCGGGACAACCGCGATCGTCCGGCTGCCGCTGCTCGCGCCCTCTCCCGCCTACCCGGTGACCTCATGAACATCCTCGTCGTGGAAGACGACGCGCGGATCTCGGGGTTCCTGGAGCGCGGGCTCAAGGCCGAGGGGCACAGGGTGCAGCTTGCGACAACCGGCCACGAAGGGCTCGCGCTCGCGATGGAAGCCGCACGCGCCGCGCGTGAGGACGGCGTTGTCACCATCGTTCTCCTCGACATCATGCTGCCGGGGATGAACGGTCTGGAGGTCTGCCAGACGCTTCGCGCCGCGCAAGTTCAACTGCCGATCCTGATGCTTACGGCACTCGGCTCCGTGGAAGACCGCGTCAACGGCCTCAAGCTTGGTGCCGACGATTACCTCGTGAAACCCTTTGCCTTCGAGGAACTGCTCGCACGAATCGACGCCTTGGGGCGCCGCAGCCGTGAACTGACGCAGTCCTCCCCGCACCGCCTGGTGGTTGCCGACCTCGAACTGGATCTCGTCACGATGCGTGCCTCGCGTGGCGGGCAAGCCATCAATCTCACCGCGAAGGAACTGGCCCTGCTGGAACTGCTGATGTCCGCGCCGGGCCGCCTCTTCAGCCGAGAACGGATTCTGGCGAATGTGTGGGGCAGCAGCGAAGCACCACTCACGAATGTCGTGGATGTCTACATCCGGCGCCTTCGCGAGAAGATCGACGATGGCCATGAGCGCCCGCTGATTCACACCATGCGCGGGCTGGGGTATCGGCTGGAGGCGACGG
>CAZEDA010000532.1:0-2855 GCA_964510915.1 uncultured Rhodocyclaceae bacterium
GGTTCCTGGAGTCGGTCCTTCGTCCCTCGTCCAGGCTACGCGGTCTGGTAGCCCGGACGAGGCGCGTATGCGCCGACTCCGGGGTGGATCGCGATGATTGCAACGGCGGTTCCTGGAGTCGGTCCTTTCGTCCCTCGTCCAGGCTACGCCCCGTACCGCCCCAACCCTGCCAGATCGAGCACCCGCACGCCGCCGTACTCCACGGCCAGCAACCCCGCCTTTTCCAGAGCCTGCAGGGACTGATTCGCGCGCTGCCGCGACACGCCCACCAGCTGCGCGAGTTCCGCCTGCGAGATCTCCAGCTTCGGTCCGACGCCGGGGTACAGGGTGGGATTGAACAGGTTGGCGATGCACCGCGCCATCTTCGCGTCGGGATCGAGCAGGCGCTCGTACTCGACGAGCCCGATGAACTGGGCGAGCCGCTCGTTCAGCTGGATGAGGAGGTGGCGGTTGAACGCGATGCTCGAATCGAGCAGCCACTGGAAGGTCGCGCGCGGCAGTTTCGCCACGGTGCAGTCGGAAAGCGCGATGCCGTCGTAGCGCCGCGGCTCGTCCTTGAGCAGCGAGCCTTCGCCGAACCAGCCGCCCGGCGGCACGCCGGTAAACGTGGTGGCGCGACCGTCGGGGCCGGTGCTCGTGAGTTTCACCAGCCCGGCGCAAACGCCGATCCAGTGATCGACCTTCTCCCCCTTGCGCGCCACGAGGCCGCCTTCGGGAAAGTGCTGCACTGCAACATCGCGCTCGACCCGGGCGAGCTGCTCGGGAGTCAGCGTCACGGTCCAGCGGGCGAACAGGCGCAGGGTCTCGGAGAGATTCACGGGATTGTCGTTTCGGTGACAACCTAAGTCTGCCTGACTTTGCTACCCTCTGGCACGCCTGCCGAGGCGGGAAACCGAAGGAACATCGCCGGGTTTCCCTTCGTCCCGGCACGGTCCGACCACGAGAGGAGCAAGCCTTGTCGACCCAGACGGGGCCGGCGGTAGCCGGTCCGGAGGAGACTTTTCCGCGACTGTTGCTCGCCCACGCGCAAACGCGTGGCGATCGCACCGCCATTCGCGAGAAGGATCTCGGCATCTGGCTCTCCTGGACCTGGAAGCAGGTGGCCGACGAAGTCCGCGCCATCGCCTGCGGGCTGTCCGCGCTCGGCTTCCGGCGCGGCCAGACCGTCGCCATCATCGGTGACAACCGGCCCCGGCTCTACTGGACGATGATGGCGGTGCAGTCGCTGGGCGGTATCGCGGTGCCGCTCTACCAGGACGCCATCGCCTCCGAGATGCTGTTCGTGCTGGAAAACGCCGAGATCGAGATCGCGGTGGTGGAGGATCAGGAGCAGGTCGACAAGATGCTCGAGATCCTGCCGAAGTACCCGCGGCTGCGGCACATCATCTACGACGACCCGCGCGGCATGCGCAACTACCCCGACCAGGTGCTGCTCGCGTTCGAGGCGCTGCAGACCAGCGGACGGGAGTACGACCGGTCGCATCCGACCCATTTCCAGACCGAAGTGGACAAGGGCCGCGGCGATGACATCGCGGTGATGCTCTATACCTCCGGCACGACCGGCAACCCGAAGGGCGTCTGCCAGACCCATACCGCGCTCATCTCCGTGTCGCGTGGCGATATCGCTTTCGACGGTTTCTCGGCGGACGACGAGATCCTCTCGTACCTGCCCATGGCCTGGGTGGGCGACCACCTCTTCTCCTATGCGCAGGCACTCGTGGCCGGCTTCTGCGTGAACTGCCCCGAGTCGAGCGAGACGGTCATGACCGATCTGCGCGAGATCGGCCCCACGTACTACTTCGCGCCGCCGCGCGTGTTCGAGAACCTGCTCACGCAGGTGATGATCCGCATGGAGGACGCCGCGCCGTTCAAGCGCCGCCTCTTCCACCATTTCATGGCGGTGGCCCGCCGGTGCGGCGCCGCGATCCTGGATGGTCGCGGAGCCAGCGTGTCCGCGGGTGACCGGTTCAACTACTGGCTCGGCAATCTGCTGGTGTACGGGCCGCTGCGCAACGTGCTGGGCATGTCGCGCATCCGCGTGGCGTACACGGGCGGCGCGGCGATCGGTCCCGACCTCTTCGACTTCTACCGCTCCATCGGCATCAACCTGAAGCAGCTCTACGGTCAGACCGAAACCGCCGTCTATGTCTGCAAGCAGCCCAGCGGCGAAGTGAAGCTCGACACCGTCGGCAAGCCGCTGCCCGGTGTGCAGATCCGCATCGCGGACAACGGCGAGGTGCAGGTGCGCACGCCCGGCATGCTGAAGGAGTACTACAAGCGCCCCGATGCCACGGCGGAGTCCATCTCGCCCGACGGCTGGTTCATGACGGGTGACGCCGGCTATTTCGACGAGGACGGCCACCTCAAGATCATCGACCGGGCCAAGGATGTCGGCCGGCTCGACGACGGCACGCTGTTCGCGCCGCAGTACATCGAGAACAAGCTGAAGTTCTTCCCGCACATCAAGGAAGCCGTGGCCTTCGGTCATGGCCGCGATCGCTGCTGCGTGTTCATCAACATCGATCTGGGCTCGGTGGGCAACTGGGCGGAGCGTCGCGGCATCGCCTACTCGGGCTATACGGACCTCGCGCAGAAGGACGAGGTCTACGCCCTCGTGCAGGAATGCGTGGAGAGCGTCAACGCCGACCTCGCGAAGGACCCGCAGCTGGGCGGGTCGCAGATCCATCGCTTCCTCGTGCTGCACAAGGAGCTCGACGCCGACGACGGCGAACTCACCCGCACGAACAAGGTGCGCCGCGGCTACATCGGCGACAAGTACGGTGTGCTGGTGGAGGCGCTCTACGCCGGCAAGACCGAGCAGTACATCGAGACCCAGGTGAAGTTCGAGGACGGCC
>CAZEDA010000533.1:0-2855 GCA_964510915.1 uncultured Rhodocyclaceae bacterium
TCCTCGTGCGCGCCGCCACGCTCGATCGCGAGATGGTGGGCGCGCTGGGCGTCAATCAGGCGTGGCTTTTCACTGGGGTATTCGCCCTCGGCAGCCTGCTGGCGGGGCTCGCCGGCGCGCTGCAGATTCCGCGCGAACCCGCGAGTCTCAACCTCGACCTCATCGCCATCACCGATGCGTTCGTGGTCGTGGTGATCGGCGGCCTGGGCAGTCTGCACGGCGCCTTTCTTGCAGCGCTGATCATCGGACTGGTGAAGGCGCTGTGCGTGGCGCTCGGCACGGTCGAGATCGCCGGCATCGGCTTCAACCTCACCAAGCTCACGCTCGTCATCGAGTTCCTGCTGATGGCGCTCACCCTCGCGTTTCGCCCGTGGGGCCTGCTGGGCCGTCCCATCGGCCATGCGGATGCGCTGCGCGGCCAGCCGAGGATCGTGACACCCGGATCGCGGTTCCTCGTCGGCGCGCTCGCGGCTCTCGCTTTGTGCGCATTGACCCCCCTGTTCGTGGACGAGTACTCGCTCGTGCTGCTCACGGACATCGTGATCTTCGCGGTGTTCGCCGCGAGCCTGCACTTCCTGATGGGACCGGGGGGCATGGCCTCCTTCGGGCACGCCGCCTTCTTCGGGATCGGCGCTTACGCCGCCGCACTGCTGGTGAAGAGCGCGGGCTGGTCCATGGGGACGGCACTCATCGCCGCGCCGCTCGTCGCCGCGCTCGGCGGCCTCGTCGTCGGCTGGTTTTCGGTACGGCTCGCGGGGGTCTACCTCGCCATGCTGACGCTCGCATTCGCACAGATCACGTGGTCGGTGGCATTCCAGTGGGACGACGTCACCGGCGGCAGCAACGGACTCGTCGGCCTCTGGCCTGCGGAATGGGCCGCGGGCAAGACCCGCTACTTCCTGCTCACGCTGGGCGCCGGCGCCTTGAGCCTCGCGCTCATCTGGGTCGTCACCTATTCGCCGTTCGGATTTCTGCTGCGTGCCGGGCGTGATGCCGCCGCACGTGCCGAAGCCCTCGGCGTGGACGTGCGTCGCGTGCAGTGGCTCGCGTTCCCGATCTCCGGGGCGGCCGCCGGTCTCGCGGGCGCGCTGTTCGTCTTCTCGAAGGGCAGCCTCTCTCCCGAGGTCATGGCCATCGCGCGGTCGGTCGACGGTTTGGTCATGGTGCTGCTGGGCGGCGTTCAGACTCTGCTGGGCCCCGTCGTGGGTGCGGTGGTCTTCACTGCGCTGCAGGACGAGGTCCTGCGCCACACGGAGTACTGGCGACTCGTGCTCGGCGCCGTCGTCCTCGTGATCGTGCTCGCGTTCCCGGCCGGCATCGTCGGCAGCGTGGGACGCCTTCTGGCGAAACGCGCATGAGCCTGCTCGAAGCGCAGCATCTCGAGAAGCGCTACGGCGGCGTGCATGCCGTCGCGGACGTCACCTTCTCCGTGGACGCCGGCGAGCGCGTGGCTCTGATCGGCCCGAACGGCGCGGGCAAGAGCACGTGCTTCAATCTGATCGGCGGGCAGGTGCGGCCGGACGGCGGCGATGTCCGTCTCGCCGGCGAGAGCGTTCGCGGCCTGCCGCCGCGCGAGCTGTTCCGCAAGGGCGTGGGCCGGACCTTCCAGATCACCGCGACGTTCGCCTCCATGTCCGTGATCGAGAACGTGCAGACCGCGCTGCTCTCCCATCATCGCCAGGGCCTGACGCCATGGACGCGCGCGACGCGCCAGCATCGGAACGAAGCTGCAGAGCTGCTCGCCCAGGTGGGTCTCGCCGATCAGGCCGAACGCTCCTGCGCGCAGATCGCCTACGGCGACCTGAAGCGTCTCGAACTCGCCGTCGCCCTCGCCAACCGGCCGCGCCTGCTGCTCATGGACGAACCCACGGCCGGCATGGCACCTCGAGAGCGGCACGCGCTGATGGAACTCGTGACGGGCCTCGTCGCGTCGTCGCGCATGGCCGTGCTGTTCACCGAGCACGACATGGACATCGTGTTCGGGCATGCGGATCGTCTGCTCGTGCTCGATCGCGGGCGGCTCGTCGCGCAGGGCGATCCGGAGTCCGTCCGCCAGGATCCGCAGGTGCAGGCGATCTACCTGGGCTACGACGATCACGCCGCGGAACTCTCGACGCCATGAACGCCGCTTCCGAATCCCTGCTGCGAGCCGATACCGTCGATGCCTACTACGGACAGGCGCGCATCCTGTTCAGCGTGAGCCTGGAGGTCCGCCGCGGCGAAGTCGTCGCACTGCTCGGTCGCAATGGCGCCGGCAAGTCCACCACGCTGAAGTCGCTGATGGGCCTTGTGCGGCCGCGCGGTGGAAAGGTGCAGTTCGCAGGGCGGCGCATCGACGGCGCCGCGCCGTATGCGATCTGCCGCCAGGGCCTGGGCTACGTGCCCGAGGAACGACGCGTGTTCGCGGACCTCACCGTGGAAGAGAACCTCGAGGTCGGCAGGCGACCGCGCCGGGAAGACGCGCCCCACTGGACGCCGGAGAAGCTGTACGCGCTGTTCCCGAACCTGGGCCGCATGCGCGGCCGCCGCGGTGGCGAGATGTCCGGCGGCGAGCAGCAGATGCTCACCATCGCCCGCACGCTCATGGGCAATCCGAAGGCCGTCCTGCTCGATGAACCGTCCGAGGGACTGGCCCCGGTGATCGTGGACCAGATGGCCGAGGCGATCCGCGAACTCAAACGCGAGGGTCTCACGCTCCTCATCTCCGAGCAGAACCTGCGCTTCGCCGCGGCGATCACCGACCGCGCGTACATCCTCGAGAAGGGCCAGATCTGTTACGAGAATTCGATGGCGGGCCTCCTCGCCGACGAAACCGCCCGCCGCGAACACCTCGCCGTGTAGCCCGGACGAGGCGC
>CAZEDA010000534.1:0-2852 GCA_964510915.1 uncultured Rhodocyclaceae bacterium
CGCGCGCCCACATGAACGCGCCGAACACGGTGTAGTCGGCGTAGCTGGCGGACTCACCGCCGATGAAAGGCTGGTGCGCGAGCATCGCGCGCAGCGGATCGAGCGCCTGCCGGAAGGTCACCAGCGTGCGGTCACGGTCCGCGACGAGGTCCTCCAGACGGCCGCCCAGGCGCTTCTCCCGCGATTCGCGGAAGTAGGCGTGATCTCGCGGGTCCAGAACATCGACGATATCCAGCACGATCATGCGCGTGAGCAGAGGGTGCAGCGTGCGTTCGGTCCAGAACTTGATGAGCAGCGTCGCGGAACGGGCCGCGTCCCCACCGAACAGGGAAGGCCGGTCGGCATACGTACGTTCCAGATACTCGGCGATCGTCCACGAGTCGACGACGGCGCGATCGCCGTCGAGCAGAACCGGCACCGTCCTGCTGCCATAGGGCGCGATGCTGTCCCCGTCCGAAAAGCGCCACGGAATGCTCTCCCAGGCGAGTCCCTTGTGAGCCAGCGCGAGACACGTCCGCCAGCAATAGGGGCTGAAGACGCGCGCGGGATCGGCGCCCGCCAGTTCGAACAATCTGATCGCCATGTCGGCGCTCCGGCTGCCGGTCAAACCGGGGTTTTAGCACTTTCCGATCGGCGGAGATACCACCCGCCGAGGCCGGGACCGCCTCCTCTGGCAGCATCGGCCGGTCCGGACGCAGGCGGGGGACGTACAATCCGGACCTCGCCTCCCGTCGCCCCCCTCCGCATGCCACGTCCCGAACTCGAATTGCTCGCCCCCGCCCGCACGCCCGACATCGGCATCGAAGCCGTCGAGCACGGTGCGGATGCCGTCTACATCGGCGGTCCGTCCTTTGGCGCGCGGGTGAACGCAGGCAACTCGGTGGCGGACATCGCCCGCCTGGTGACCCATGCCCACCGTTACGGCGCGCGCATCTTCGTGACGCTGAACACGATTCTCCGCGACGACGAACTGGAGCCCGCGCGAAAGCTCATCTGGCAGCTGCACGATGCCGGCGTCGACGCACTGATCGTGCAGGACATGGGGCTGCTGGAACTCGACCTGCCGCCCATCCAGCTTCACGCCAGCACGCAGACGGACATCCGCACGGTTGCCAAGGCCCGGTTCCTGCAAGATGTCGGCTTCTCGCAGATGGTGCTGGCGCGCGAGCTGACGGCGCCGCAGATCCGCGCGATCGGCGACGCGCTCACGGATGCCACCATCGAGTTCTTCGTCCACGGCGCCCTCTGCGTGGCCTACAGCGGACAGTGCTTCATCAGTCACGCGCATACGGGGCGCAGCGCGAACCGCGGCAACTGCTCCCAGGAGTGCCGCCTGCCCTATACGGTCACCGACAACGACGGCCGCGTCGTCGCCTACGAACGCCATGTGCTGTCGCTCAAGGACAACGACCAGACGGCCAACCTGCTCGCGCTCATCGATGCCGGCGTACGGTCCTTCAAGATCGAAGGCCGCTACAAGGACCTGGGCTACGTGAAGAACACGACGGCCCACTACCGGCAGGCGCTGGACGCGATCCTGGAGCAGCGCACGGATCTGCGCCGCGCCTCTTCCGGCCGATGCACCTACCTGTTCACGCCCGACCCGGCCCGTGACTTCAATCGCGGGGCCACCGACTATTTCGTGAACGGCCGCAAGGAGGACATCGGCGCGTTCGATTCCCCGAAGCACGTGGGGCTGCCTGTCGGACACGTCACCCGGGTTGGAACGGCGTGGTTCGACGTGGATGCCACCGCGCCGATCCACAACGGCGACGGCCTCACCTTCTACAACGCGAAACGTGAACTGGCCGGACTGCGGGTGAACCGGGCCACCCCGCTCGGCGGAACGCTCTACCGGGTCGAGCCGAACGAACCCGTCGATGCCCTGCCCGGGCTGAAGCCGGACCTGCCGATCCATCGCAACAGCGACGCCGCCTGGGACCGCATCCTGAACCGCAAGTCGGCGGAGCGGCGGATCGCGGTGCGGCTCCACCTGTCGGACACCGCGGTAGGCATAGCACTCGACGTGTCGGACGAGGATGGCCACCACGTGCGCGTCGACCATGCCATGGCGCTGGAACCGGCGCGCGATGCCGCGCGTGCCGCCGACACGGTCCGGGAGAATCTCGGCAAGCTGGGCAACACCCGCTTCTCGGCCGAGGAGATCGCGGTCCGATTCCGGGAACCCTGGTTCGTACCGGCTTCCGTCGTGAACGATCTGCGGCGCCGTGCCGTGGAATGCCTGGAGGCCGAACGTCTGGCCGCCCTGCCTCGCCTGCCGCGCGCGCGGCCGGTCGACCCCCCGGTGCCCTATCCCGAAGACACGCTGAGCTACCTGGCCAACGTGTTCAACCATGCGGCCCGCGACTTCTATGCGAAACACGGCGTGAAGGTGATCGACGCGGCTTACGAATCCCACGAGGAGCCGGGTGAAGTCTCCCTCATGATCACCAAGCACTGCGTGAGGTTTTCGCTGAGCCTCTGCCCGAAGCAGGCAAAGGGGGTCCAGGGCGTCCAGGGCCAGGTCCGCGCCGAACCGCTCACCATCGTCCACGGCAACGACCGACTCACGCTGCGCTTCGACTGCAAGCCCTGCGAAATGCATGTGGTCGGGAAGATGCGCAAGTCCCTGTACGAAGACGTCCCGGCCGCGCCGCTCAGGTTTTACCGGAGCAAAGCTTCGGCCGGCGCGGACTGAATACCCCTGCGCACGACGTTCCCTGGCATGCGCATCGCATAGCCTCCCGACCACTCACCGGTCGCCCGCATTGCGACGTTCGTCGCAAGCTTCCTTCAGGAACTCCCGCACGGTTCCGATGTTCTGAGCGGTCGCGTCCGGGCAGCCTGTCGCC
>CAZEDA010000535.1:0-2842 GCA_964510915.1 uncultured Rhodocyclaceae bacterium
AACACATAGCTGGTGCGGCTCACCAGTTCGGGGGAGGTGGCTTCGCGGCCACGGAGGTCGGTGAGGGTTGCCTCGCACCGCACGTCGCACACGCGCCGCTCGCCGGTGATGACGCGGTCCTCGCCGGCGTAGCTGTCCATCAGGAAGCGGTGCCAGTGGTACACGGTCTCATGGATCGTGGTCTCCAGGTCGAGCGAACCGTACCAGACGCCGAACCGCCGTCCGTCGCTGAATCTTGTGGCGGACCAGTGCGACGGGTCGAACGAGTAGGTGATGACACTGCCGTAGTCGAAGGGGCGGGTGACCAGCGCCGCGTGGGTCGGGCTGTTGGCTTCGCCTTCGAGGGCGATGGCCACGGCCCAGTCGGCCGGGTTGGCGGAGAGGTCGTCGAAGAGATCCTGCGAGGCGCGGATGCCCTTGATGTTGCGCACGAGATCGCCATCGAACGCGACCCGCGCTTCGCAGAGGGAGGCGAACACGGCGCGGTCAGGTGCCGCGCTCGAAATCGAGATAGCGGCGCAGCGCGAGCAGCCCCTCGAACCCGCGGTCGATGGCGACGTCGACCGGGCGGGCGCCCAGGAGGCGGTTGGGCGTGGTCATCCAGCGGTAGGCGAGATCGCGGTCCTGCGGGAAGAGGATGCGCAGGGACTTGTGGATGCCCAGCAGGTGGCCGGCGCGGTCGAGGAGGTCCCGGCTGTCCGCCAGGGGTTCGCCCTTGCGGTAGCGGGCGAGGGTGGAGCGGTTGTCGGGCGAGAGGCCCAGCAGTGCGGCCTGCTCGGCCGTGCTCAACTGCCAGTGCTCGAACAGGCGGGTGACCATGCCGGCCAGCGCCACGCGGGACTCCCGCGAGTGCGGATCGGTGAAGCGGGTGGCGGGCTCCTGAACCTGCATGGCAATCTCCTGATGGAAGGCAGCGTAGCAATTGCTACGGGTGACGTCAAGCCGGAGGCCGATAGAATCGGGCCCTTGCCTGGCGCGCCGCCGGGGCATCGCGACCGGAAGGCCCATGGTCGATCGATGGGAGCGCGTCGCATCGGCAGCACGGAGACCCACAATGATCTGGACCAAGAGGCCCGAGCCCTCTGCTCTCGCCGAGAGCCATCGCAACACTGCCGTCGCCACGCTCGGCATCGAGTTCACCGAGGTCGGCGACGACTTTCTCTGCGGGCGCATGCCGGTCGACGGCCGCACGGTGCAGCCCATGGGCATTCTGCATGGGGGCGCGTCGGTGGTGCTGGCCGAGACGCTCGGCAGTTGCGCGGCCAACCATTGCGTGGATACCGGCAAGGAGGTCTGCGTGGGGCTCGACATCAACGCCAACCATCTGCGGGCCGCGCGTTCGGGTTGGGTGCACGGCCGGGCCTCGCCCGTGCATCTCGGGCGGACTACTCAGGTGTGGGAGATCGACATCCGCGATGAGCAGGACCGGCGGGTGTGCATCGCGCGGCTCACCATGGCCGTGATTTCGAAGGAGCGTCAGTCGTGAAAGGCAAGATTCTCATCGCGGGCGGCGGCATCGGCGGGCTGGTCGCCGCGCTCTATCTGCATCGGGCGGGCGCAGAGGTCGAGGTGTACGAGGCCGTGCGGGAAGTGAAGCCCCTCGGCGTCGGGATCAACCTGCAGCCGCATGCGGTGGCGCTGCTGCACGCCCTCGGACTTGCGGACGAACTGGCGGCTACCGCCATTCAGACTGCCGAGCTGATCTACGTGAACAAATTCGGCCAGCGCATCTGGCAGGAGCCCCGGGGTGTCGCGGCGGGCTACGCGGTGCCGCAGTACTCGATTCATCGCGGTCACCTGCAGATGATTCTCTACCGCGCGGCGGAGCGCACGCTGCCGCCGGGCTCCATCCATACCGCGCGCGAACTCGTGGGCTTCGAGGAAACCGCCACCGGTGTGAAGGCGAGGTTTGCGGACCGCGCGAATGACGGTGCGGAGATCACCGTCGAAGGCGCGGCACTCATCGGTGCGGATGGCATCCACTCGCTCGTGCGCAGGACCTTCTTCCCGGACGAGGGGCCGCCGAAGTTTTCCGGGCGAATCCTGTGGCGTGCGACGACGGAGCGCGCACCCGTGCTCACGGGCCGCTCGATGGTGTGGGCCGGGCACGACAGCCAGAAGTTCGTGTGCTACCCGATATCGGAAACTGCCCGTCGAGGCGGACGTGCCCTGATGAACTGGATCGCCGAACTGCGCGTGCCCATCGATTCGACCCCGCCGAGAAGCGACTGGAATCGTCGTGTGGATGCCTCGGTGTTCCGCGCGCCGTTCGCTTCGTGGGACTTCGGATGGCTGAGCATTCCCGAACTCATCGACGGCGCCGAGGCGATCTTCGAGTTCCCCATGGTCGATCGCGATCCGCTGCCCCGATGGACGCATGGCCGAATCACGCTGCTGGGTGATGCCGCGCATCCCATGTACCCGGTGGGTTCCAACGGGGCGTCCCAGGCGATCCTCGATGCCGAAGCGATGGCGGAAGAGTACGCGCGACATGCGTCGATCGAGGATGCCTTCGCCGCGTACGAGGCGAGACGTCGTCCCGCGACGGCTGCCGTGGTGCAGGCCAACCGCCAGGGCGGGCCGGATCGCGTGCTGCAGCTCGCCGAGGAGCGCGCGCCGAACGGCTTCGACGATATCGAGAAGGTCATTCCGCTCGCGGAGCGCGAGGCGATCGCGAACAGTTACAAGCAGACGGCGGGTTTCGATCGGGATACAGTGAATCGGAAGGCGGGTGCGGGTCGGTGAGGGCGTGGTGATCGCTTGATTCGTTCGCCGTCGTGGATGGAGGCGCTGCCCCGGGCGGAGCCCGGGCTACGAAAGCGTCGCCCTGTAGCCCGGACTC
>CAZEDA010000536.1:0-2831 GCA_964510915.1 uncultured Rhodocyclaceae bacterium
CGCGCTTGTTCTTCCAGTGGATGGGGCTGTCTTCGACCATGCTTTAGTCTCCGTTTGTCGCCTGACTCAGTGGTGACTGTCGAGTATAAGCCGGTCGAAGCAGGGACCCCGCGCGCTACCGCAACCCGGCATGTCCCGCCAACGGCGGCCAGCATTCTCGCTGCCTAGGAGGGCCGCGTCATTGGGAGAAAGCGGCCAGCGACGTCCTTGTACCGCTTGAATCAAGGAGTCTCCATACGACGCCGGCTCCTTGCGCTACGTACCCTCAGCGGACCACCATTTCCTGGTGGCCGAGCCCGGAGTCCACGACCCAGGAGATCACGGAGTCCACCGTCACCGTATCGATGCGATCGGTCATTCGTTTCGACCATGGATGGTCGTCGAAGGCGACGTTTGCGGCTGTCATCCTCGCACCGAGGCGCCGCAATGCGCCGATGCGTACTGTCGAGGGCTGGTAGCCGCGCTGCATGAGCCATGTCTGCGCCTGACCCCGCGTAAAGATCCGGGGATCCTGGCTCATGGCCAGTGTTTCGATGGCCCACTGATTGGACTGCTGGTAGCGCACGGACCAGGGGTACGCCACCATGTTGTAGGCGGGCTCGTGAAGAACCGCCGCAAGACCGTTGTCACGCAAAATCGGTAGCAACGCTTCGGCTACTGCCGGCGCGAGGACGACGACCCCCGCCTCGTAGCGGTGAAGGCCATCCAGAAAAAACTCGCCGAGGCCCTGGCGGTAGAGGGCCGATCGGGCGGACCCGCAGTGGTTGAGTTTGTGGACGACTCGCCAGCCTCCGCTGTCGCGATAGGCCAACCCGAGGTGCGAGTAGCGCAGCCCGTACTGCGTGAGATCCTGGCCGATACGCGCGACGATCGCCACTTTCGCTTCGCTTGTGTCCAAAGCGCGTGCCGTGTGCTCAGCGAGGGTGAGGGAACGGCCGAGGGTCTCCACGGTCAGTTTCGACGGCTCGCACGACCGTCCCGCCTGCGCGGTGAAGCTCACGGCAATGCATAGCAGGCCCGTGACCAGTGCCGACAGTATTCGGCTGATCATTTCGTCACCCGCTCGTTGTGGAGCAAGGCCCGACCCAGCTCGTTTGGCACGAAGGCGATCACTTCCCCCGCCGCGGAGAGAATCCACCCCGCAGCCGTCGCGGCCACGAGCACGGAGGTGCCAGCCAGGACCGAAACGCCGCCGACCACCTGAGTGCTGACTCGGAGGCTCATTCGCGCGCCGTCGGACGCCCGCTCCAGCACCCAGACCGTACCGGTCACGGACGCTTCGACGGCTACGACGGTCAGCGTGACGCCGGCGGACAGCAGGAAGACCGGTGCCGCGACCGACACCGCGACAGGTAGGGCGGACAGAGCGCTGGCTTCCGACGCTTCCGACTGCGCGCGTGCGGCTCCGCTGCACGCTAGTGCGAGGCACAACAGGAAAGAGACGATGGTTTTCGATTTCATGTCAGTTCTCCGGGAACTTGCTCGTTGATACGGTGTGTTCGGATTGGGAGCGCGCCATTGCGATCCCGTCGAGACGGGCGGCGTCAAGATCGGCCTCGTGGGCATCGCGAAGCGTCTTCGCCAGCGTGAAGGCACTCGAAAGCAGGAAGAGCCAGCACGCGCCCAGATACGCCTTATAGGTGGGGTTCACGTCCATTCGCCAGAGCCCCCACCCGGTCAGCGAAAGCGCGAGCGCGAAGCCTCCCCAGACGACCAGACCCCACATCGATGTGTCGGCCCGCCCGCGGGCGTTGTCGCGCACGTACTTGGCAAGCGCGAAGGCCGCCGACAGACTGAAGGCATAGCCCATGAACATGAATGCGCGATCGATGTCCGCGCCGGGCAGGTAGCCCAGGCCGGTCGCGCACAGCGTGGCCGCGAGGGCAAACGCGACCCAGACCTGAACGGTCCAGGCTCGGGTGTCACGGCGGATCGAGACAACTTGCATGAATTCCTCCTGATGTCGGTTGCGACGGAATCCATGCTCCTCGCGAGCCCTGTCAGCCGCAACGCCGGGACATCGGAGTTCCGGGTTCTCGGTCCGCTGGTATCGTTCGCCGGTACCTTTGGAGGATGTCCCGCATGAGCACGACCCGAGATCTCGTCAAGGCGCTGAAGACGGAGCTCAAAGCCGCCGGTATCACCTATGCGGACCTTGCCGACGCGCTCGGCATGGCGGAGTCCAGCATCAAACGGGTGTTCGCCCGGGCCGACATGCCGCTATCCCGAATCGACGACGTGCTGAGGGTGTTGAAGATGGATTTCGCCGATCTGGCGCGCAAGGTTGCGGAGGCGCAGCCCTTGGCGGGTGAGCTGACCCTGGAGCAGGAAAAGGCCGTCGTTGCCGATCGCAAGCTGCTGCTGCTCGCGATCTGCTGTCTGTCCCAGTGGTCCCTGGAGCAGATCGTCGCCACCTACCGGCTCACAGAGGCGGAGTGCGTCAAGTACCTGGTCCAGCTCGACAGGCTCGGCATTCTCGAACTGCGGCCCCTGAACCGTTACCGGTTGCGGGTAGCCAAGGGATTTCGCTGGCGTCCGCGCGGCCCGGTTCTCGAGTACTTCCGCCGGCACGTGGCGGACGACTACTTCGATGCCGGGTTCGACGAGACGGGCGAGCTGGTGATGCTCGTGCACGGGCAGGTCACGACTGCCTCGGCGGAACTGCTGGTGGAGCGGCTTCGGCGCGTGGGGCAGGACTTCGCGCAGCAGCATCTGGCCGAACAGCGGCTCGGCGATGCGCAGCTGCGTTCCTACACGCTTCTGGTCGGCCTGCGGTCCTGGCTCTTCGCAGGTTTCCGCGAGTTGAAGCGGGACGAGCCGAGCCCTTGAGC
>CAZEDA010000537.1:0-2823 GCA_964510915.1 uncultured Rhodocyclaceae bacterium
GTTCGAACAGCTTGCCGACCTTCTCGAAGCCCATGAGGTCGTAGAGCGCGTCGTACAGCGGGCGCAGGTAGGGATCCACCTTCTGGGCGAGATCCCCTGGCAGGAAACCAAGACGCTCCCCGGCTTCCACGGCGGGACGCACCAGCACGATGCGCTTGACGCTGTCTCGTTCGAGAGCATCCACTGCGCAGGCCACGGCGAGGTATGTCTTGCCGGTGCCCGCGGGGCCGATGCCGAACGTGATGTCATGCGCGACAACGGCGCGCAGGTATTCGGACTGGGTAGGGGTCCGGCCGTGAAGGTCACGGCGCTTCGTCAGCAACTGCGGCTCTTCGCCTGGCGGCGGGGAGTCTTCGCCGGTGCGCCACTCGATGAGGCTCAGCTGGACGTCTTCCACCTTGAGGTGGGTCACCGCCCTGTCGTAGAGATGACGGAGCAGGCGGGCTGCGAGTGATTGCTGGGCAGCCGGGCCGGAGATCCGGAACGTCCCGCCGCGTCTGGCGAGGGATACGTCCAGCGCAGTCTCGATCTGCCGCAGGTTCTCGTCCAGCACGCCGCAGAGATTCGCTAGCCGGTCATTGTCGAGCGGCTCGAGAACCAGTTCGAGCTGGGGAGCTTCGGCGCCGGCATTCAGCGACGGGGAACCCTCGGACGGCGCTCCCGCGTCCACGCCGGGACGCGGGGAAACGAGGGACGAAATCGATCCCGGAATGCGGTCTGTCACGCGGAGGTGACCGATTCGATGGTTGCCACGATACCTCGGAGCGAGTGGGGCAGGGCGTCGACGATCTCGACGTCCACGTAGTGTCCGATCAGGCGCGCTGCGCCCGGGAAATTCACGATCCGGTTGTTCTCGGTGCGGGCAGCGAGTTCCGCCGGGTTCTTTCTGGCAGGTCCTTCCACGAGAACGCGCTGGACGGACCCCACCATCGCCTCGCTGATGGCCTGGGCCTGACGTTCGAGCAGGGCCTGCAGCTTCATCAATCGCGCGACTTTCTCTTCGCGGGTCACGGGGTCGGGCAGGTTGGCGGCCGGCGTGCCCGGACGGGCGCTGTAGACGAAACTGAAACTCGCGTCGAAACCCAGATCCTCCACGAGCGCCATCGTCTGGGCGAAGTCGTCTTCCGTCTCACCCGGGAAGCCCACGATGAAGTCGGAGGAGATCGAAACATCGGGCCGCGCCTTGCGCAGGCGGCGGATGATCGACTTGTACTCGAGGGCCGTGTAGCCGCGCTTCATCGCGGCCAGCACGCGGTCCGATCCGGACTGCACGGGCAGATGGACGTGGCCCACCAGCTTCGCGATCGATCCGTGGGCGTCGATCAGACGCTGACTGAATTCCTTCGGATGCGAGGTGGTGTAGCGGATACGCTCGACGCCGGCGAACTCGGCCACGTACTCCAGCAGAAGAGCGAAGTCGGCGAACTCGCCATCGGCCATCCGGCCTCGATAGGCATTGACGTTCTGCCCCAGCAGGGTGATTTCGCGCACACCCTGGTCCGCGAGGTCTGCGATCTCGGTGAGCACGTCATCGAACGGTCGCGAGACTTCCTCTCCCCGGGTGTACGGGACCACGCAGAAGCTGCAGTACTTGCTGCAGCCTTCCATGATGGACACGAACGCCTGGGCACCAGTCACCCGCGGGGCTGGCAGATTGTCGAACTTCTCGATCTCGGGGAAGCTGATGTCGACCTGGGGCCGCCCCGACTCCCGCCGGGCGCGAATCATCTTTGGCAGCCGGTGCAGCGTCTGCGGGCCGAACACGAGGTCCACGAACGGGGCGCGCTTCACGATGGCGTCGCCTTCCTGGCTGGCCACGCATCCGCCGACGCCGATCAGGACGTCCTTCCGGGCATTCTTCAGCTCACGCACCCGCCCGAGGTCGTGGAACACCTTTTCCTGGGCCCTGTCCCGCACGGAACAGGTGTTGAACAGGATGAGGTCCGCCTCGGCAGGGTCGCTGGTGGCCTCGAATCCTTCTGCCGCCCGGAGAACGTCGGCCATCTTGTCCGAGTCGTACTCGTTCATCTGGCAGCCGAACGTCTTGATGTACACCTTCGGATTCACGGCAGTCTCAGCGTTCCTTGGCGCGGGCATCCACCTCGGCAATCTCGGCGGGGGTCAGGAACCAGACGCCGAGAATCTGTCCGAGATAGTCAAAGTTGTAGGCAATCCGACCCTTCGTGGGCGCCGACACGGGCACCAGGATGCGGTTGTTCTGATCACGGATCTTGGAGCCCGGGGCGATCCGGTAGACCTTGTCGCCGATCGTCATGTAGGGCGGTTCGAGGCTCTTCAGCTCGCCGTAGAGGACGTTGTCGGGGAGGATCCGGAAGGCGAAGGCGGACGATGTGGCCAGAAACAGCCCCAGCAGGCCAGCCAGCATCCGCGAGCCAAAACCCATGAAAGACCCTCTTCGGTGGTTCGTGGAGCAGATCATTGACCGGATGTCGCCGTCTTCGCAAGCGATTGCGCAAGGCGGGAGAAGGGGTGGTGGCGAATCAGGGATTTGAACCCCGGACCAACGGATTATGATTCCGCTGCTCTAACCACTGAGCTAATTCGCCACGTGTCTTGCGACAGGGGCGCAAAATTTACTGAGCGGGAGTGCCATTGTCAACCTTGAATCGAATCACGCCCCGTGAACGGTGCTAGAGCGGATGTCGCCGTAGTCGGGTCCGGGCTCGTGGGACTGGCTGCCGCCCTGGCACTCGCCAAGGCCGGGCTGCGCGTGCGCCTGCTTGCCGCAGAAGGATTCCCCAAGCCGATCGAGCGTCCGTGGGACGCGAGAATCTACGCCATCGGGCCCGGCAGCGTCGCGCT
>CAZEDA010000538.1:0-2814 GCA_964510915.1 uncultured Rhodocyclaceae bacterium
GGAGAAGTCCGCGTACGCCTCGCGTTCCGGCGTGTGCGTGAGATTCGCCACCGCGATGTCGCCCCGGCCGTCGCGCAGCCGCGTGAAGATCTCGTCCCGGTGCACCGGGATGAACACGGCGGGCACGTACTGCTTGGTCTTCTTCGGGAAGTCCGCGTTGAGCCGCTTCTCGAACTCGCGGACCATGTCGTGAGAGATGCCGTACTCCCGTCCGCGATCGACGAGGTAGTGGGTCTTGTTGTGGACTACCAGCACGCGGAGGAAACCGCGCTTGCGGATCTCGGGCAGGTCGCCGTCGCCGCGCTCGTTGGCCAGTCGAAGGAAAGCGTTGTCGCCGTGGCGGGGTGGTGCGGCGGCTACTGGCAGTGCAGCGAGGAATGCCGTGAAGACAACGGCGCACTGGCGCATGAGCGAACGCCACACATTCGCGTGAACATCGGAAACCGGGGGCGCAGAGAACATACATCGGTGTTCGTGCATGCCACGGCCGGCGGTGGGTTCGGGGAGGCAGTTGTCCGTCATCGGCACGCTCATGGCTGTTTCGCGGAGTCTGCCTCATCCTGGTCCGGACGTCATGCAGGGAACCGGACCGGCGCCTCCCTCTGGCCGGACCGGTCCGATTGCAGGGAGAGAAGTCAGCGGCCGGCGAGGAACCGCAGGATCCGACCGTTGATCTGTCTCGGTGCCTCCACCAGCATGAAGTGCCCGACCCCGGGTATCCGCTCGACCACCGACCCCTCGGGGAACACCCCGCGAATGCTGGCAGCCCCGGCCTCGTCGAGTGCAATGCAGCCGTCCTGAGTGCCGTGGAGGTACAGCGTCGGGCACTTGGGCGGCCGCCCGAGTACGGCGGTCTGTTCCTCCGCCCAGGCGGGTGTGCCGAAACGGACGGGGTCGAAGAACGTCCGGTAGTACCCCAGTGCTGCACGCAGGTGCTCGGGGTCCCGCAGGCAGGCCTTCACCCGTGCCATTTCCGGTTTCGGATCGAAGCCGGGTGACCAGTCGCGCCACAGTCCCTCGATGAAGGCGAGGTCGTTGGCGGCGACCAGTCCGTCGGCGATCTGCATCTGGAACAGCCAGAAGTAGAAGGATCGCTTGAGCTGGTCGTACCGGAAAGCGATCTGGCCGAACACGCTGAGCGGGGGAACGTTCAGGATCGCCGCCCGGCGCCACCGCTCTGGCGCGGTGCCCAGCGCGCCGTAGGCGGCTGCCGATCCCCAGTCGTGGGCGATGATCACGGCCCGCTCGTCGCCGCCGAGCGCAGCGTGAAGCGCGTTCACGTCGGTCGCGAGGGCGCGTGTCGAGAAGTCGCCGTCTGCCGGAATCCCTGTCGGCGCATAGCCGCGCATGTACGGCGCTACGGCACGGTATCCGGCCCGGGCGAGTTCCGGCAGAAGATGCCGATATGTCCACGGAGAGTCCGGGAATCCGTGCAGGCACAGGGCAAGTGGACCGTCCCCGAGGGACAGGCCCTGGAACGCGAGACCGTTGGCCTGTGCTGTCCAGGTTTCAAGCGCGGTTTCGGCACGTACGGGTGCAGCGGCAGCGGCGACGACGGCGGTGGCCGCAGTCGACATGAGCAGGCGACGACGATGGATATCCATGATTCGGCACTCCTCCTTGGGCTCGTCGGGCGACCATCGCCGCGACGACCGAAGATTAGGAGGCGAACCGTTGAAAACCCGTTGTCTGGCCGACGTCGGTCGGGCCGATGCCCTCCACGCCGCGCAGGTCCGGATCGCGAACCACGGCGCGTTCGATGAGATCCGCCGCTCCCGACTCGTCGCCAGCCTGGCGCGCCTGACGCACGAGAATCGAAATCGCTCTCGCAAAGTGCCGGCGCTGTCGGCTACGCGCGGACTCGAACCACGCGCCGTGCTCGGAATCGAGCAACGGCGCGCGGTACAGATCGAACAGCACCGCGTCGACCCCATCGATGGCGAGCCCCTGGTCCAGCGCGTCCACGAGTTCGCGCAGTGCCCACGCGTCGGTCCACACGAGCCGCGGGTTGAGCCCGATCTTGCCGTCGAAGACCCGCACCGTATCCGGGTGGCCGAGGAATTCGCGGAGCCGCTTGACCGTTCCGCGCACATTGGTCATCGCCGCGTCGCCCTCCGACTCCGGCCAGAGCGCGTCGGCGATACGCTCTGCGCTCACCTCGAGCGCCCCGTCGGCGATCAGAAGTCGAAGGAAGTCCAGTACCCGATGCTGGGGTTTGCCGTCGGGTTGCCAGAGACGGTCGTCGATCCGGATCTCGAGGCTCCCGAGCGTTCGGATCTCCACCGGCCAGGGCCACGGCCGTGTGAAGGACGTCGGCGGGGGAATCTGGTGTCGTCGAATCAGTTCCCGGATGAGATTCGATCGGTCGCCGGCCTGCCACGCCTCCGAGAAGAGGACACTCAGACCCGACCGGACCCATAGCAGGCAACCACAGGTGCCCCTGTGTCCGATCAAGTCCAGCGTGCGGGAGAACAGGATGCGCGACTCTTCGCGATTGCCCCGCATGTACGCCACGGCAGCTTCGATCCCGGTGATCTGTCCTTCGCAATGGCGGATCACGGTGCTTGACGTCCTGGCCCTCGCCTCCCGGGCCAGCCCTTCGGCGACATCCACGTTGCCATCGATCAGGTGTAGCGCGGCAACGTCGGTCAGCGCCAGCATCTCCAGACTGAAAAGACCGGCCTTGCGCGCGCCGCGGAGGAAGTGATCCATGGCTTCGCGCGTTCCCGGATGGTCCTTGATCGCAAAGCGGTAGAACATCTCGCCGAGCCAGAAGAATGCGCGTGCCATCGACTCGGTGCCTGTGTAGGCGGC
>CAZEDA010000539.1:0-2798 GCA_964510915.1 uncultured Rhodocyclaceae bacterium
GACACGGAGTCGAAGATCACGTCCACCGCCACGCCCGCGAGCGCGGCCTGCTCGTGCAGGGGCACGCCCAGCTTCTCGAAGGTGCGCTTGAGTTCGGGATCGACCTCGTCCATGGAAGCGAGCTTCTTCTTGGGCTTAGGCGCCGAGTAGTAGCTGATGTCCTGGAAGTCGATGGCAGGGTAATGCACGTTCGGCCACTCGGGCTCACGCAGGGTGAGCCAGTGCCGGTACGCCGACAGACGAAACTCGAGAAGCCAGTCCGGCTCGTTCTTCTTGCGGGAGATGAGCCGGATGACGTCTTCGTTCAGGCCCTTGGGCACCGTGTCGGTTTCGATATCCGTCACGAAGCCGTGCTTGTAGGGCTGGTCGATGAGAGTTTGAAGTGCACCGCTCATCGGGGGTTACCTCTAATGGTTTTCAGGGGGAGTCCGAACGTGAATGCCAGGGAAGCTCTGATGAGAGAACTGCCCTAGACGCTGAAGCTTTCGCCGCAGCCGCACTGCGCCTTCACGTTCGGGTTGTCTACCCGGAAGGTCTCCTTGAAGCCTTCGCGGATGAAATCGAGCGTCGAGCCGTCGAGAATGGCCATCGCCTCGCGGTCGATCACGACCGCGGCGTCATGGGCCTCCACCACGTGGTCGTCAGCGCCGAACTCGCGGGCCACGTCGAACGTGTACGCGAATCCGGAACAGCCGACTTTCTTCACCCCGAGGCGCAGGGCGACTCCGCCCCGCTTCTCGACGATCGACTTGCGGATATGGCGGGCTGCCGTTTCCGTCAATTGAATGCTCACTGCGAAAGACCTCTCTACTGCAATGGGTGGCTTTGCGGACCGCCCTCAGACCGACGCCACCACCGGTTCGCCGACCGGCACACGGCGCAGTTCGGGGATGTCCTTGACGGGCACCGGGTTGGCGCGCGCCTTGGCAATCCGCTCGTGTTGATCATTTACCAGCTTCGACAGCTTAACGTGACGCAGATACTCGAAGATATGGGCGTTCAGCGCGCTCCACAGGTCGTGCGTCAGGCATTTCTGATCGTCCTGGCAGTTTTCCGCTCCGCCGCACTGGGTGGCGTCGATCGGCTCGTCCACGGCCAGAATGATATCGGCCACGGAGATCTCTTCCGCGCGGCGGGCAAGCGTGTAACCGCCGCCGGGACCACGGGTGCTGTTGACCAGGGACTGACGGCGAAGCTTGCCGAACAGTTGTTCCAGGTACGACAGCGAGATCTTCTGACGCTGGCTGATCTCCGCCAAGGTCACGGGTCCCTGACCATCTCGCATGGCGAGATCGATCATGGCGGTCACAGCAAAACGTCCTTTGGTAGTCAGTCGCATGGTTCCCTCACAGGAAAAAACGAACAGCAGGGAAAGTGTCCTTTTTTACCTGAGTGTTTTACTCAAGTATAAAAGAACCCGAGAACTTCGATCAACCATTACGACAGAGGTTCCAATAACTTTAGGGTCAAATACCCCGAAAAGCTTGTTCAAATCAGGGCTTTGTCGGGTCGGTCCGCGCCAGAGTACGCAGCAGGCCGCGAAGAATCCGCACCTCTTCCTTCTCGAGCCGGGCACGGGCCACGAGCCGTCGAAGCCGGGGGAGCAGGCGCTTGGGATTGGCCGGATCGAAGAACCCGGTGGCCACCATCGCCTGCTCGAGATGACGATGTAGTTGTTCGATGTCGTCCAGGGTCGCGGGTTCCCCGGCATCGAGAACCGGCAGAGGATCTTCCAGCGCCGCGAGCCGGAGTTCGTAGCAGAAGATCTGCACTGCCGCCGCCAGATTGAGCGAGGTGTACTCCGGATTGCTGGGAATGTGGGCGGCCAGGGTGCACCGCCGCACCTCCTCCACCGACAGGCCGTTCGCCTCCGTCCCGAACACCAGCGCCACGTCCGAACTGCCGGCGGCGTCGATCACCTGCCGGGCCGCGACGCGGGCCGTCACCACGTCCGGGGTCAGTTCGTACCCGTGACTGATGGTCGCAACCGCCATGACGGTGGATGCCAGAGCTTCCTCGAGCGTGTCGACGACCCGGGCAGCGTCGAGAACGTCCCTCGCATTGGAGCTCAAGGCCTCGGCCTGGGGATCGGGAAACCGCTTGGGGCGCACCAGCACGAGCTGCGACAGGCCCATGGTCTTCATGGCCCTTGCCACCGACCCGATGTTGCCCGGGTGGCTGGGATGGGAAAGCACGACGCGCACTCGCGCGAGGACAGGATGAGGGGTCACGGACTAGAATGCAGGGCTTACCGACTGGAAGTGATCAAGCAGACCCGCCATGCATCCCATGCTCAACATCGCCGTGAAGGCGGCCCGGCGCGCCGGCAACATCATCGTGCGCGCGTCCGACAACCTCGATGCACTGACGGTCCGGCACAAGTCGCTGAACGACCTCGTGTCGGAAGTGGACCGGGCGGCGGAAGACGCCATCATCGACGTCCTCAAGACTGCATACCCGGAGCACGCGATTCTAGCCGAGGAGAGCGGCGCCGCAGGAGATTCCGAGTACTGCTGGATCATCGATCCGCTGGACGGCACCACCAACTTCCTGCATGGCTTCCCCGTCTACGCCGTCTCGATCGCGATGACCCACAAGGGCGTGCTCACCCACGCGGTGGTGTACGACCCGATGCGAAACGACCTCTTCACCGCAACGCGCGGCGCCGGCGCCTTTCTGAACGACCGGCGCATCCGCGTCTCGAAGCGCGACAAGCTGATCGACTGCCTCATCGCCACGGGCTTCCCGTTCCGGATGTTCGAGCACACCGATGCCTACATGGGGATGATGAAGGACTT
>CAZEDA010000540.1:0-1225 GCA_964510915.1 uncultured Rhodocyclaceae bacterium
CGCCACGCAGAGCGACAGTCCGCGAAAGCACACCAATCAGGAGACCAACATGGCGCGCTCTCGCGTGTTCCCCGTCCTCGCGCTCATCGGCGCAGCAGTGACTGCCCCTCAGGCACTCGCCCAGGTCCAGTACGCGGCAGAGACCGGTGTCGGGATCATCGCGCCGTGCCCGAGTTTCTGCGGCGGCCCCAGCGGCCGTTTTCTGTTCGACACGGACGGCGGTGAAAACTTCGCTTCCAGCGATTCATCGGCCTCCAATGCCGACGGCAACGGCCAGGCCCAGGCGACACTGACCGGGCCGACATCGCTGCCCGTCCTGAAGGCGGAGGCGTTTTCGCTGGGCAGTTCCCAGGTGTCGGCAGAGGCTGGCACGCTCCAAGGGTTCTATGTGGGCCCGGGCGGCCTGCCCGAGTACACGCTGGACGTCGTGCTGACCGGACAGGTCACACGCTCTGCCGTCGTCACGGTGGGGATCTTCCGCGATACCGACCCTTCGTCGACTTTTGGCTACACGAGCCATGGGCCGACGATGTTCGGCGAGGTGATTCCGCTGACGTCCGATCTGGATCTGGTCGACGTAATCAGTGTCAGTCTTCCCGAAGATGGCACGCCGCAGACGGCCAGTGGTTCGATCACCGTCACGGACTTGCAGGCAGGCGACCTCTTCTACGTCTGGGCGACGCTCATTGCGACCGGCCGCAACGGCACTTACGCCGATGCGTTCAGCACGGTGAACATGGCGTTCACGGATCCGACCGGCCTCTCGCAGACTGCACCGGTTCCTGAGCCCGGGACCTGGGCACTGCTCGCGGCCGGGCTGGGGCTCACGGGCTGGGTGGCGCGTCGCCGCGGCTGACGAGGCACGTTGACGTCAGGGCGTTCCCGAGTCGCTTCGAGAGGACGGCGTGGCCGTGTCCCGACTCGAGTCGGCGCCAGGAGAAAGCGGTGGCTGCGCCTCGCCGACGCGACCATGACTTCACCCGATCCGAGAGGAGAGTGACGTGACGCCCCAGTTCGACTTCCTGATGAGCATCGACGTGGATGTGGGGGAGATCGTCACCCTGGGCCAGGCCCCGCTGGGAGAGCGTCGGATGGTGAGCATACTGGGCGGGTCATTCGAAGGACCCGGTCTGCGCGGCGAGGTTCTGCCGGGCACGGACTGGCAGATCGTACGCAAGGACGGCGTGCTGGACATCGACGCGCGCTATGCCTTGAAGGAAGCGGG
>CAZEDA010000540.1:1325-2793 GCA_964510915.1 uncultured Rhodocyclaceae bacterium
TTCTCGTGCTACGGTTGTCCGATCGAGACCCCCTGCAAGGAACGACGATGACCCAACTGGCTGGCAAGTGCCTTTGCGGCGGCGTCCGCTTTCGCGTCACTGCCGATCCGGTCGCAACCCGTGTCTGCTGGTGTCGTGACTGCCAGCACATCGCCGCCAACGGGACGGTGAACGTGACGGTACCGACCGCCGCGATCGAGGTATCGGGCGAACTGCGCGATTTCACCAGCGAGGCGGACAGTGGCAACCACGTGTTGCGCCGTTTCTGCCCGGTCTGCGGTTCCCACCTGTTTGCGAGTTCGTCCGCGCGGCCGCACCTGACCGTGGTTCGTGTCGGGAATCTCGACGATCCGTCCGTCGTCCGACCGACGACCAACATCTGGTCGGCCAGTGCTCCGGCATGGGCGTGTCTCGACGCCACGCTCGAGCGTGTGGAACGGCAGCCGGCCCCGCCCCAGTTGTCGCCGTCGAAGTAGGTCCGGTACGGACGATGCCTGACGCTGTCAGCCGCGATGCGGGGTCGTCTCGGATGCGTCCGATGTCGCCTTGCCGCCGGCGCCTCGCGGCAGTGAACGTGGTGGCGACGGCGTGCCTCAGCGGGTGCCTCTTCCTGCCGAAGACGACCACCGACTTCGATCCGAAGTGCCGGATCGTCACGAGGCATATGGAGCTCGAGGCACAGCAGATGGGCTATATCGGTGGTTGCGGAGGAGGGGATGCCTGCCTCGGCGTTCTGGTCGTCATGGGGGCAGTGTCGGCGGGAAGTGCGGTCGTGTCGGGGAGCATCGCCGTTGTGGGCAACGTCGTGTACTGGCTGGAAGAGCGAGGCCGATGTCTCAAGCCAGGTTGAGCGCTGTCCGCCCGAGGCTTCGAGACTCGACGTGCTCGGCGAGTGCGGCGTACCGGAGGCCGCCGGTTCCGTATGCGAGGGCACAGGAATTCATCCGGCGGAATGCGAACCCGCGCAGGACGCGCGATGCGCGACAGGAGGAGTGCCCATGACGTCGACAGACGTGTACCGCATCACGAATCAGCTCGATGACGAGACGCTCGAGGTGATGGCCGCGCGACTCGAAGCGCGCGGCCGGCATCCGCGATTCGTCGCGATGTTCAACGAGTATCTCGATGCCATGGAGATCGATGGCGCCCGCCTGGTGCTCGACGTGGGGTGCGGAACCGGGGTGATCGCCCGTGCTATCGGCCGCAGGCCTGGGTTCGCGGGCAGCGTGATCGGCATCGATCGCAGCCCAAACCTAATCGATGCTGCCGTTCGTCTCGCGCGGGAGGAAGGGCTGGAACGCAAGGTGGCATTCCATGCCGGGGATTCGCACACGCTGAATCTGGACGACGGTGCGTTCGACACTGTCGTGGCACATACCTTGTTCAGCCATCTCGACGATCCACGTGCCGTGCTGGCGGAAATCGTGAGGGTGCTCGCGCCCGGCGGCAAGGTGGCGATCTTCGACGG
>CAZEDA010000541.1:0-2793 GCA_964510915.1 uncultured Rhodocyclaceae bacterium
GGGTCACCATTTCCGATGTCGTCGTGCACGATCCCCAGGGTCGTCCCGCCTTTCGTCTCGAACGGATCGAGGCCCGGGTCGGATGGAGTTCACTCGTCGCACTCGATCTGCGCTGCCGCGCGCTCATCCTGGAGAAGCCGGAGGTGGTCGTCAGGCGCGACCGCGCAGGGCAGATCTCCGTCGGCGGCATCCCGATTGCTGCGGATGCCGGGCCCTCACGCTTTCCCGAATGGCTGTTTTCGCAGCATCGGGTCGTGGTCACCGGCGCCAAGGTGACCTGGGTCGACGAGACTCGCAATGCGCCGCCCTTGCGGCTCGACCAGGTGGAGTTCGATCTGCGCAACCGCGGACGGGTGCATCGCTTCCTGCTGAGTGCGAAGCCGGATTTCGAAGTCGGCACGGCGGTCGAGGTCCGCGGCGAGTTCCGGGGCGGGCGACGTCAGGACCTCCGGAGCTGGGCGGGGCGTGCCTACCTTCGGGCGCCTTACCTCAACCTCGGCGCCGCGCGAAAGTGGCTCGATCTGCCCACACCCATCGAGTCCGGCGCCGGTCAGGTCGAGAGCTGGGTCGAGGTCGGGGGCCACACCGTCCAGGCTGCCACCGTCGACGTGCGCCTTGCGGGCGTGACGACGAGACTCGATGACGCCATGCCGCTGCTCGATGTGCCTACGCTGGAGGGGCGGTTCACCTGGCTGAAGACGCTCGACGGGTTCGAGGCCGCGGCACGCAGCGTGTCGATGGGCGTGGCGGGCGGTGGCCGGCTCCCCGCGGCGGACGTGATCGTCCGACGGAGCGAGGCCAGGGGCAGGGTGCCCGCGAAGCTGCAGGTCGAGTCCGATCATCTGGATCTCGGGCCGGTGCTCCACGTCCTTGCCTATCTCCCCATGGATCCGAGGCTGCGCCGGGCGATCGCCGACCACCGGCCGGCGGGCCGCCTGCGGGAACTGTCCTTCGCCCTGGAGACGCCTGCCGTCGGGCCGTCCACGTACAGCTTTTCCTCGCGCTTCGAGGGCGTCGGCGTGGAAGCCTCGGGACACGTCCCCGGGGTCCGCAACCTCACGGGCAGCGTCACCGCCGACCAGAACGGCGGCGAGGTGCACCTCGATGCCGCCCGCGTGTCTGTCCGGGCGCCCTTCGTGCTGGACGACACGCTCGCGCTCGACCGCCTGACGGCCGTGTTGGGCTGGAAGCTCGAGCCCGACGGCATCGTCGTCGATTTCCGGAACGTGTCGGCCGGCAATGCGGACGTGGCGGCCCGGGCAAACGGTACGGTCCGTCAGGACGGCGCAGGCAAGACGGTCATGGATCTCGTCGCGACGATCGACCGCGCCAACGCGACCTCCATCTGGCGCTACCTGCCCAAGGTGGTAGGCGCGGAGACCCGGGCCTGGCTCCGGGAAGCGATCCGCGGCGGCAGTGCTTCCCAGGGGAAGGTCGTCCTGAAGGGCGATCTCGCCCGGTTCCCTTTCGAAGACGGGTCGGGTGCATTCGAGATTTCCGCCGATGTCGCCGATGGCACGCTGGTCTACGCGCCGGACTGGCCGGCCATCGAACGCATCCAGGGCACGCTGCGATTCACCGGCAACCGCATGGCGATCGACGGAAAGGGCGAGGTCCTCGGCGCCCGGGTCGCTGGCGTGCAGGTCGGGATCGCGGATCTTTCCGCGTCGGAAACGATCGTCACGGTCAAGGGGCAGGCGACCGGACCGGTCAGCGCCTTCCTGCGTTTCCTCGGCAGCAGTCCTGTCGGCGCCATGGTGGGCAATGTCGCGGCAGGCGTGCGCGCAACCGGAGACGGCGTGCTCGGCCTGCAGCTGCAGTTGCCGCTCGACCACCTGGACGACACGAAGGTCGCCGGTACATTCACGTTCCAGGGCAATCGCGTCGAGGGACTCGTGGGGCTCCCGCCTGTCGACCGCCTGCGGGGGGTGCTCGAGTTCTCCGAGAAGGGCGCGCGCGTGCAGAAGGGGCAGGCGGACTTTCTCGGCGGCGCGGCGCGTTTCGACCTCGCGACGCAGGCCGGTGGCGTGGTGAAGGTCGAGGCGTCCGGCACTTCACCCGTCGCAGTCCTGCGGCAGCATGCGGCGCATCCGATCCTGGGACGACTGTCCGGCTCGATCGACTGGAATGCCGTCACGACGGTGCGTCCGGGGCGATTCGACATCACGGTGGACTCCAACCTCGTGGGTCTGGCGGTGGACTTGCCGGCCCCGCTCGGGAAATCGGCGGCCGATGTCGTGCCGACTCGCTTCCAGCTGCAGACCCGCAATAACGGTCACTGGCTGTCCGCGTCGGTGGCCGATCGGGCCAGCGCCGTGGCGATCATGGACGACGCCGAGCGCGGATGGGTCCTGCGCCGCGGCGCCGTCGAGTTTGGCGGGCCGGCCCGCATGCCCGACCAGAACGCGCTCACGGCCCGCGGCACGCTCGCGCGGCTGGACCTCGACGAATGGCAGGCCGTCCTGCCGAAGCTCGGGTCGGACGCGCCCACCGCCAGCCATTCCCCCATGGCCGCGTTGCCCATCACACTGGACCTCCGCTTCGGCACGGTCGAGGCCTACGGACGGGAGTTCAACGACGTCGCCCTGTCGGGTCAGCGCCGGTCGGAGAACTGGCGGCTCGCGGTGGCCGCCAAGGCGATCGAGGGTGCGCTGGAGTGGTATCCGCGAGGGCGCGGGCGCTTCGTCGGCAAGCTGGCGCGGCTCTATGTGCCGGACCCCGTGCCGGGCACGCAGCCCGGTGGCGATCTCGTGGACGGCGGCGATCTGCCCGAGGTCGACGTGCAGATCGATG
>CAZEDA010000542.1:0-2788 GCA_964510915.1 uncultured Rhodocyclaceae bacterium
TGTGTCCGGCAACGAGAGGCACCTGGCGATCGAACAGGGTCTCCCCGGCTGCGACGACCTGCACACGGGTTCTCAGCGCGGCATGCGCGTGCAGCCGCACGTACAGCTTGACCGGCTCGCGCTCGCGCACGCCCTCGGGAACGTCGAGGCCATCGACCCGGACTTGCTTTCCCGACAGGGTTGGCGCCGAAAGGGAGAACAGACGTACGCCTTCCGACTGCAGGCGCGGCAGTGCCCGCCAGACATTCCCCTGGGTCTGTTTGCCATCGGTGATCAGTACCAGGCGTTTGTCGTCGCCCGGTGCGAAGCCGACGAAGGACGCTTCGATGGCACGTTCCAGATCCGTGGCAGTCCTGTCGATCGTTGCAGTCCCTTCGGCAGGGCTCGCGGAAGATGTCTTCACGACTCTGTCGACCTCGTCCAGATCGTGCAGCAGGCGGGCCTGATGCCCGAAGACGACATAGCCTTTGTGTTCGGGACGAAAATGTTCGTTGGCCCGGCGCGCCCATTGCACCGCCTGCTGCAGGAACTCGGGTTGAACGCTGGCGGACGCGTCGAACGCGTAGATCACGCCAAGCGAGTGCGAACGCGTGTGCACGAACGGCGCAGCCAGCCCCAGCGCCACGAAGGCCAGGGACAGCGAGCGCAGCGCCGTCACCAGCCAGATCCGTCGACGCTCGCCCGACCCGGCACGACGCCGCGCAAGCCACCACGCGAGCGGAACCGCCAGCAGCAACCACAGGGCCCAGCCATTCGCGATGCCGACGTCCGGATTCATTCGGTCACGCGGCGGCTGAACGCGGCCCACTCGCAGGCGAGCAGACAGAAGGCCAATGCCAGCAGCCATACCCAAGGCTCCGGCCAGTTCCGGCGGGGAACCTGGATCGACTCTGCGGGGACCCCCTCGCTGTGGAGGGACCTTCGATTGATCTGGGGCAGGAGCGGATCGATCGCATTGGCGATCACGACAAGTTGCTTCCGGCCGTCGTCGACCACGTAGACGCCGGGGCGGGATGCTTCGAACAGAGTGCCCGATTCCGTCGTCGTCGCGGCGACCTGCACGCGGCCCCCTTCGGTGACCCGCGCACCCGGAAGCGGGGCTTCGATGTAGCCGAGACCTCGGGTCTCGACGCCGGGACTCTCGATGAGCCGGTTCAATGCGTTGCCCAGGAAGATCGGAAAGCCGGGTTGCAGCGGAAAGCTGGAATCCTGTGGGGAGAACCCGACCGCGATCCAGGGGGAACGGGCGCGCCCCGCCATGATCAGCGCGCCGCCCCCCTGTGCATCGTGCGAAGTGCCCGCCGTGACCATGCTTGCCCCGGCGGCGCCCTGCCCCACGAATGCGTTTCTGGGACGCACGCTGGCCCAGTCCACGCCTGCCGTCAGCGGATCGGAGTCGTCCCAGCCCGTGACCACTGCGGGCGCCAGCGCCTTCCAGCGAATGCCGAGCCAGGCCGCAGCCAACGGACGAAAAAGAAGTGCGCCGGCGGCGGGGGGAGCAGGCGGTGCATCCCCATCGAATACGTAAGCATCTGCCGACGGCAGTTCCGACCGGAGGCTCGGAGAGCGCACGGTCAACGCGATTCCGGGAAGGGAGCGCAGTGATCCCTCGAGAACGGCGTTGCCGCGGGTGACGAGGACAACGCGCCGGATACGATGCGCCGACACCACGCAATACGCGGTATCGTCCAGATCGAAGGCATCCCCTGGCGCCGCGATGTGCGCGCGTAGCGGACCCTGCTCCAGATCGCTCACATCGAGGGTCAGGTTGACAGTGGAAGCCCCGGCGACGTTCAGCTGCCGCTCGACGCGAAAGCCGGTGGCACCGACCACTTCCAGCGAGACGCGTTTGTCAGCCTCCGCCCCATTGGTGATCTGGAGGAAGGCGCTGTAGCGGGTGGGATCGGCCGGCAGCGGACGCGCGGTGAACGCGGTGATGCCGACGTTGTCGGCGGAATCGAAGACGGAGTGCACCGTCATGGTCTCCGGCACGTCGCCCACACCCACCCCGTCCGTGAACAGGTGGGCACGTGTGATGTCCTTGCCGGAGGGCAAGGGCGGGATGCGCGTGCGCGCCTCGGGAGAGAGTGTCAGACGGTCGAGCCGCTCCACTGCCTGGCGCGCGGGAAGAAAGCCGCTGAGCGGTGCGCGCCCGGCCGTATCCAGCAGCAGGACTTCTGCGCCCTGCCCGGTTTGCTGGATCAGGCGTCGCGAAGCATCGAGCGCATGTTGCCAGCGAGTACGTCCGTCCCCGGTGCGCGCGCTCATCGACGCGGAGTTGTCCAGTACCACGACAAAGCGCTGCGCTGCCGGCTGCAGTGCGGGCAACCTCAGATCCGTCAGCGCCAGGACCAGGCAAAGCCCGATCGCCAGCGCGAGCAACAGCGACAACAGCCAGCGCCAGCGTCGCTTGCGAACGTGCCCCGTTGCCACGACCCGCCGCCACAGGAGGGTCGACGCAACGGTGATGCGGTGCTTGCGTGGTCTGATCAGGTACAGAAGGCCGATCGAGACCGCGACGGCGGCCATCAGACCGATGGCACCCGCCGTCGAGAGCAAGGCGAAGTTCAAGGACAACGCCTCGGCGGCATGCCGCTTCCAGAAACAGGAACCGACAACGCAGGGTCAGCGATCATGGGCATGGGAGGCCCGGAGCATCCGACGGATCGAGGCTGCCATCCATGATCGGGGCTCAACGTTCCTTGCCGTGCTCGGTCAGGAAATAGCGTCGGACCGACGCGCGGTACGCGACAGGAATCTGCTCCCGCGCGAGCGCCGCGTCGCTGGC
>CAZEDA010000543.1:0-2788 GCA_964510915.1 uncultured Rhodocyclaceae bacterium
CCTCAGATCGTCTTCGAGGACGCCTACGATTCCACCGGTCAGGCCATCGAGAAGACCTATGGCTCCATTGCCGGCCAGCTTGACACCCTGCTGGTGGACGACAAAGGCAACAACCTCCTGTTCTGGACCGACAGCTACAGCGGCGGTCCCGCGGCCTACTCCGCAACCGGGATCGGGAGCATCACTCTCACCCCCCGCGGCGGCAACAGCGTAACGCTGGTGTCGTTCTTTCTGGGCGCCTGGCCGAATACCGACCGCAGGATCAGCTTCACCATCGACGATCTCGCGACGCCCGGCATCGATTCGACCAATCCGGACTTCTTTGTCGACGGCGACGCCGGCCTCTTGGTGATGTCCTCCATGACCAGTGCTGCGGGGATCCAGATCACCTTCGGCCCGGACGGCTTCAACGGCGGCATCAACAACATCTCCTATTCGCTGCAGCCGGTACCCGAGCCGGGCACCTGGGCGATGCTGGGCATCGGCCTCGGCGTCCTGGGCTTCGGTCTGCGCCGCGCCCGCCGCTGAACTTCAGGTCACGCCACAAGAAAGGCACCTCCGGGTGCCTTTTTTCATTCCGTGCGCGGGAATCGGAGCTTGAACGTGCCCGTCGCCTTCGCGAGCACCTCGCCACTGCCATTCCGGATCTCGCCCTCCGCGAAGACCAGCGACCGTCCCGCCCGTCGCGCATGGCCCTCCGCCACCACTTCGCCGGTGACCGTTGCGAGGAAATTCACCTTGAGCTCGACCGTCGTGGCACCGATGGCGTTGTCGTCGAGCGACTTCGCGCTCATGCCCAGCGTCATGTCGAGCAGCGACATCACCGCGCCGCCGTGGGCCACGCCCCAGCTGTTCGTGAGTTCCGGCCGGACGTCCATCGACGCCGTGCAGTTGCCCGGGGCCTCGGTGAGACGCCGCAAGCCGAGCAGCTCGGCGTACGGAATCTTCAGATCGAAGACGCTGGCCATCAGACCGCCGAGAATCCGCCGTCCACCGGGATGATCGTCCCGGTCATGTAGTCCGACGCCGCGGAGCACAGCAGAACCGTGAGGCCCTTGAGGTCGTAGTCGGTCCCGAGCCTGCGCATGGGCGTGTGCTCGAGGATGTACTCCTCGGCTCGATCGATCATGCCCTTCGACATCTTGCTCGGGAACACGCCCGGCGCGATGGCGTTCACGTGGATGTCGTACTGCGCCCACTCGGCAGCGAGCGAGCGGGTGAAATTCACAACGCCGCCCTTGCTCGAGTTGTACGCGATGGTGGGCATGAAGTGCGGATCGGTGCCGGCCAGTCCCGCGATGGACGCGATGTTGACGATCTTGCCCTTGCGACGCGGAATCATCGTCGCGTTCGCGACGGCCTGCGAAAGCACGAACAGCGCAGTCAGGTTGAGGTTCAGGACCTTGTGCCAGGCTTCGAGCGGATGCTTCTCGGCAGGCGCGCCCCAGCTTGCCCCTGCGTTGTTGATGAGGATGTCGATCTGCCCCCATTTGCTCATCACGGCCTCGACCAGCGGCGCGGCCGCGGCCGGATCGGAAAGGTCGGAGGGGTGGGTCAGCACATCGGCGCCCAGCGCGCGCAGATGCGCAGCCGCCTCGTCCAGTTCGTTGGCCTTGCGTGCCGTGATGGCGATGCGGGCGCCCTGCTCTGCGAGCGCTTCTGCCATCTGCAGACCCAGTCCGCGCGAACCGCCGGTGACCAGCGCCACCTTTCCCGTGAGATCGAACAGTTGCTTGACGAGCATGTCTTGTCTTCCTTGTTCCGTCGACCGATCCGGCCGACTCGATTTTTCGTTCCCGGCGCCCCGGGGCCGGTCGCCTACGTTCTCCACGCAGCCGGTGCGCTAGAACCAGGCGTCCTGCATCTCGAGGCAGGTCGGGTCCATCGCATCCAGCAGCTGATGCCAGTGCTTCGTCTTGGGCAGCTCCCACCGGAAGAAGTACGTGCAGGCGTGCAGCTTGCCCTGGTAGAAGTCCTTGTCGGTCCCGGTCGCGTCGCCCACGCGCTTCACGGCAATGAGCGCCTGCTTGAGCCACAGCCAGGCCACGACCACGTGCCCCGTCAGTTCAAGAAACGCGTGCGCATTGGACAGGGCAATCTCGGAGTGCCCCTTGTCCGTGGCGCACAGCACGTTGCGCACGACCTCCATCACGTCGGCAAAGGCATTGGTGAGTTCCTCGCCATATCGCTTCAATTCGGCGGACTCGCAGTTGCGGGCTTCGCGTGCGGTGAGGTCGATCTCCATGGCGAGCCGCTGGATCGCCATGCCGTCGTCCATGCCCACCTTGCGTCCCAGCAGGTCGAGGGCCTGGATGCCGTTGGTGCCCTCGTGGATCGGATTCAGACGGTTGTCGCGGTACAGCTGCTCCACCGGATACTCGCGCGTGTAGCCGTAGCCGCCGTGCACCTGGATCGCGAGGTTGTTGGCTTCCAGACACCATTGGGAGGGCCAGGCCTTCACGATGGGTGTCAGCACTTCGAGCAGCAGGTGCGCACCGCGACGCGCGCGATCGTTGTCCGCCGTGCGCTCCTCGTCCACGAGGCGCGCGGCGTACATGCAGAGCGCGAAGCCGCCTTCCACGTAGGCCTTCTGGGCGAGCAGCATGCGTCGCACGTCGGGATGTTCCACCAGCTTGATCTGCGGGCGGGTCGGGTCCTTCGCGATGACCGGACGGCCCTGGGCGCGATCGCGCGCATAGGCGAGGGAATGCAGATAGCCCGAGTACCCCAGCATGACGGCCCCGAGGCCCACACCGACCCGGGCCTCGTTCATCATGTGGAACATGTA
>CAZEDA010000544.1:0-1449 GCA_964510915.1 uncultured Rhodocyclaceae bacterium
CGCTTCGCATCGAGAACGAGGACGCGCGTATCGGCGGGCAACGACGCCGGGAGAAGTTCCCGCCAGCCTGCCACCGTGGGATCGACCACCAGCAGCGCGGGCGCCGGGGCTTCCGGCGCTGGCGCATGCGGCGTATCGGCGATGTCGACTGCCGTCAGCGCAGTAGCGCCAATTGCGCCGTCGAACAGCAGTCGCGGTTCCAGCGCCATGAGGCAGCGCGGCCCCGAGGGCGTTGGCGCAGCAGGTACCGATGTCGTCGATGCACGACGTTGCATGAACGGGATGCGCAGAAAATTCCGCAGAGACTTGGTCATTGCTGCTGCATGCCGCCCGACGAAGTGACCCTTGTGGCCGATGCCCAAGTGTAATGAAGCACGTCGGACTTTCGCGAACGATAGCGGTGGAAAAAAGTAAGTGCCACTCTGAACGTGCGGGCGAACGATGCGTGGCGCGCCGGTGCAGCGCACAGCATGGGGGCGCCACATCCGGCGAGGCACCGATCCGGCGCCGGACAGTCCCGAGGCGCCCCGTTCGCAAGCCGGCTCGTGAGCGTGCGCCGACCCGGCGGCACGCCGCGCAGCATCATCGAGACCATTACTTGCAAGGTAATGCCACGGCCCCCGCCAAGCCGATACGATGTGCGCCATGACGACCCCTTCCTTCGGCGACCACCTCCGGCTGTGGCGCCAGCGACGCCACCTGAGCCAGCAGGCGCTGGCCGACCGCGCCAACCTGTCGACGCGCCATCTGAGCTTTCTCGAGACCGGGCGCTCCACACCCAGCCGCGAGATGGTGCTGAGGCTGGCCGAGCAACTGAACATCCCCCTGCGGGAGCGCAACCCCATGCTGGCAGCCGCGGGCTACGCCCCCATGTACCGGACGAGTTCCCTCGATGCGCCCGAGATGGACTCCGCCCGGCGGTCGCTCGACCTGCTGCTGAAGAGCCACCTGCCCAACCCCGCGTTCGTGATCGACCGGTTCTACAACGTCGTCGCGGCGAACGACGCCGTGGGCCTGCTGCTCCAGGCGGCCCAGCCCGAGTTCCTCGAGCCGCCCATCAACGTGGTGAAGCTGAGCCTGCACCCCAAGGGAGTCGCCGGGCAGATCGTGAACTTCCGCCAGTGGCGCCGCCACGTGCTGAGCCGCCTGCACGACCAGCTGGAACGCACCGGCGACGCCTACCTGCGCGTGCTGTTCGAGGAAGTCTCGAACTACCCCCTGCCCGACAGCGCCGACGACCGGGACCTGGAACACGAACACTTCGGCGTGCTCCTCCCGCTCCAGATGCGCTCGCCGGCAGGGGTGCTGAGCCTCGTGAGCACCGTGACGGTCTTCGGGACACCGCACGACATCACGCTGCAGGAACTGGCGATCGAATCGTTCTTTCCGGCGGACGACTTCACGGCACAGACGCTCGCCGCGGCCGTCGCCGCGATGCAGGCGAATCGC
>CAZEDA010000544.1:1549-2788 GCA_964510915.1 uncultured Rhodocyclaceae bacterium
ACGGACGACCGATGCGCTATGCTCGCCACCCTGTTTGGTGGCAAGCATGCCCACCGCTCTCTCCGGAACCTTCGATGACCACGACCCATCTGTTCACGCCACTCAGTCTCGGCCGCCTGTCGCTCTCCCACCGCGTGGTGATGCCACCGCTCACCCGCATGCGCGCCACCGAGCAGACCTACACCGCCAACGCGATGATGGCCCGGTACTACGCCCAGCGCGCCACCCCCGGCGGCTTCATCATCGGGGAGGCCTCGCAGATCTCGCCGGACGGCCGCGGCGTGCCTTGCTCCCCCGGCATCCACACGCCGGAACAGATCGAAGGCTGGAAGCTCGTCACCGATGCGGTCCACGCCAAGGGCGGCCACATGTTCCTGCAGCTCTGGCACATGGGCCGTCTGTCCCACCCGTCGCACCTCGACGGCGCCCTGCCCGTCGCGCCGTCCGCCATCGCCGCCAAGGGCGAGGCGCTGACCGCCAACTACAAGCGCGAACCCTTTCTGACGCCGCGCGCCCTCGCGACCGGCGAGATCCCGGATCTGATCGAACGCTATGCCCAGGCCGCGCGCAATGCGATGGCGGCAGGCTTCGATGGCGTGGAGATCCATTCGGCCAACGGCTACCTGCTCGAGCAGTTCCTGCAGTCGCGCACCAACCAGCGCACCGACGCTTACGGCGGCTCGATCGAGAACCGCTGCCGGCTGGTGCTGGAAGTGACCGCCGCGATCGCCGCGGTGTGGGGCGCGGATCGCGTCGGCATCCGGCTCTCGCCCTACGGCATCGCCAACGACAGCGGCGAAGCCGAACCGATGCCGCTGTACACGCACCTGATCCGGGAACTCGACAAGTTCGGCCTCGCGTACCTGCACCTCATCGAACCGCGCGCCAGCGGCGCAGGCCAGAGGGAAGTGGACCACCAGAACGTGCCGTCCGCCGCGAAGCTCTTCCGGCCGATGTGGCGCACGAAGCTCATCGCGGCCGGCAACTTCCGCGGCGAGGGCGCCGAAGCCATGCTCGCCGACGGCGATGCGGACGCCATCGCCTTCGGTCGCCTGTTCATCTCCAACCCCGATCTGCCCGAGCGCCTGCGCACCGGCACACCGCTCACGCCATACAACCGCGCGACGTTCTACACCAAGGGACCGGAGGGTTACGTGGACTACACGAAGGCGGACGGGTCGGCGGCGTAGAGACATTGGTCCCGGGCGGAGCCCGGGCTACGGGCGCGAAACGACACGA
>CAZEDA010000545.1:0-2788 GCA_964510915.1 uncultured Rhodocyclaceae bacterium
TCAGCATGCTCAACGATTACGCCGGCGACCCGAAGGAATTCGCACTCGTGGTGCCGGTGCCGCAGATCCTGTCGCGAGACCAGATCCATATCGGCGATGCCGCCATCTTCGATCGCATCGACGCGTTCAGCGCGCCCCGCCTGGCAGAGTACTACGACGAGGATCCTTGCTACGTGCGACCCGAGATGGACGAGATGCGCGCCCTGCGAAAGTTCTCGGCGCCAGCCATGGCCTCCGCTGTCGCGCCCCGATCGGATGCTGCGCTCGGTGTCACGGTGGAAGCCACCTACACGGTGGGCGAGTACGACATCGCGATTCTCTCGGCGGCGCAGTCGAACGGTCTCGAGACCTGGCTTGCCACGAACGGCTATCGGCTCCCGGCCGGCGCCGCAAGGGCGCTCCAGCCCTACGTGCGCCAGGAGATGAAGTTCTTCGTCGCTCGCGTCAATCTCGATCACCACGCGAACGCCGGTTCGACCACGCTGCGCCCGCTCCAGTTCGCCTTCGAGAGCCCGAAATTCATGCTGCCGATCCGGCTCGGCATGCTGAACAGCCGCGGCCCGCAGGATCTGATCGCCTTCGTGCTGACGCGCAAGGGACGCGTCGAGACCACCAACTACCGCACCGTCAGGATGCCGTCCGGCGTCGAACTGCCTCTGTTCACGCGCAACCAGTTCGGCGAGGTGTACCGCGCACTCTTCGATCGGACCGCGAGTGCCGAAGGCCATCGTGTCGTCTTCACGGAGTACTTCTGGGACATGAGCTGGTGCGACCCGTGCGCCGATGTCCCGCTGACACCGGATGAACTGCGCAAGGCAGGCGTGTTCTGGCTGGGCGGCGCCGAACCGGCGAGACGCGACTTCCTCAGGCGCCGACCGCCGGTGGCGCCCGTTCCGATCGACGGGTCAGTGATGCTCACGAGACTGCATGTGCGCTACACGCCCGAGACCTTTCCGGAGGACCTCGTCTTCCAGGAAACCGGGGACCAGAGAATCTTCCAGACGCGGTTCGTGCTGCGGCATCCGTTTCCGACGACCCCGAACGCCTGTCCCAGGGCCGCAAGCTATCTGCGGGAAGTCCGGGCGCGCGAGGAAGAGCAGGCCACGCGCCTGGCAAGCCTGACCGGGTGGGAACTGACGGACATCCGGTCGAAGATGTCGCTGGCCGCCAAGGGACAGAACGAACGGACCTGGTGGCGCCGGCTATGGAACTGATGGCCATCGCCGCGACATCGGCGGCGGGCCGGATGCAAAGCGTTGCCGCCTGGCTCCGTGCGAGGCTGCCACGCGATGCCCGTGTCGCACAGATCGTGTTCCTCGCGATGCTGCTCGGTACCGGCGTGTTCGCGCGGGACTTCAGTCTGCGCTGGGAGCAGATGGCTCTCACCTTTATCGCGGGACTCGCCACGCAGGCGCTCGCCTTGCGCGTTCTCCGTGTGCCGAACGCCAGCTTCCTGAGTGCCGTCGTCACCTGCTTCGGCCTGTCCATCCTGCTCCGCGCGGATTCCCTCTGGGTCCACCCGCTCGTCGCAGCCCTGGCGATGGCATCGAAGTTCGCTCTGCGTATACGTGGTCGCCACGTGTTCAATCCGGCGAACGTCGGTGTCGTTGCCGCGCTGTGTCTGCTGCCCGGCACGTGGGTCTCCGCGGGTCAGTGGGGCCACGACCTCGCGGCAGCCGTGTGGTTCGTGATGCTCGGCACGGTGGTGACGGGGCAGGCGCGACGATGGGAGGTGAGCTGGATGTTCCTCGCGTGCTATCTCGGGCTGGTGGGCACCCGCGTCCTGGTCCTGGGTCAGCCAGTCACCGTGTTCATGCATCACCTCGGCAACGGCGCGCTGCTGCTCTTCGCGTTCTTCATGATCTCGGATCCGATGACGACACCGTCGCATCGCGGGGCACGTCTGTTCCACGCCGCGCTCGTCGCGGGCATCGCCTTCCTCTGGCAGTTCGTCCTCTATCGGACCAACGGCCTCCTCTGGGCGCTGTTTCTCTGCGTACCGACGGTCGTCCTCCTCGACTGCCTGTTCCCCGCGGAGCGATTCCGGTGGCGGACCCGCCGCGATCCGGAGGCGGGCCACGAGCCTCCCCCGCGTGACGCCGCGCAGCGAACCGGCTATGTTTCGGGGACTCCGAGACAACTTCTGCGAGACGCCCATGGCCCTGAAGACCCCGCGCACCACGGTTCGCCGACTGCCCAAGCGGGCACACTACGATCGTCCGACCGTTGAAGCGATCCTGGACGCGAGCTTTCTGTGCCATCTGGGCTTTGCCGTCGACGGCCAGCCCTACGTCATCCCGACCTCGTTCGGTCGCGATGGCGAGACGCTCTATGTCCACGGATCGGCCGTCAGCCGCACGCTCAAGCATCTGTCCGGCGGCGTGCCGCTGTGTCTCACGGTGACGCTGCTCGACGGCCTCGTTCTGGCCCGCTCCGGGTTCCACAGTTCCATGAACTACCGTTCGGTGGTGGTGCTGGGCACGGCGGAACTGGTGACGGGAGACGAGAAGCTCCACGCCCTGGAAGTCATTTCGGAACACATCCTGCGCGGCCGGTGGGCGGAGATCCGCGGCCCGTCGCGCAAGGAACTGAACGGCACCACGGTGCTGCGCCTGCCGGTGACAGAGGCCTCGGCCAAGGTGCGCACCGGCCCGCCCATGGACGACGAGGAGGACTACGCCATGTCCGTCTGGGCCGGCGTGCTGCCCCTCACGATGAAGGCCGGAAAACCGATTCCCGACGACCGGCTGCCCGCGACCATCCCGGTGCCGAAGTACATGAAGCGCCT
>CAZEDA010000546.1:0-2779 GCA_964510915.1 uncultured Rhodocyclaceae bacterium
GACACCTGAGCGTGCGGCTGAAGGAGTTCCCCTGGCGCGAACGCCATCCGAACCTCGCCGGACTCTTCGATCGCGTGCACGAGCGGCCGTCCTTCCAGTCGACGATTCCGCCGGGGCCGTAACAATCCGCCCGCAGCAACAACGGCACCGCCGCCCATCGGTAGCCGATCGGTAAGGTGCCGCGCAGTACAGTCACGCCACGAAACTCGCGGACTGCCATGCCGACCCGACCGATGCTTGCGAAGCTCACCCGACCGCGTCTGCACGGCGCGGTGCCCAGGGAACGGCTGTTCGAGCGCCTGGACGGCGCACGCGGCGAGCGGCCCGCCCTGTGCGTGGTCGGGCCGCCGGGGGCTGGCAAGACGACCCTCGTAGCCAGCTGGCTCGACAGCCGGCGCATCCCCGGCATCTGGTACCAGATCGACCCGGGCGACGCGGACCTGCCCACGTTCTTCCACTATCTCGGGCAGGCCTGCGCGCCGTTCGCCCGCAAGGGGCAGGCCCCGCTGCCCGCGCTCACCCCCGAGTACCGCAACGACACGGCCGGTTTCTCGCGGCGGTTCTTTCGAGAGTTGTTCTCGCGCCTGCCGACCGGGGCGTGCCTGGTGCTCGACAACTACCAGGAAGTCGGAGTTGGAAGCGCACTGCATGCGCTTTTCGCAGAGGCGGTCGAGGAAGTGCCGGACGGCGTGCTGGCGGTCGTCGTCAGTCGCCGCGACCCGCCCGACAGCTACGCGCGACTCGTTGCCAACGAGCGGGTGGTATTGCTCGACTGGGACGACCTTCGCCTCACGCTGGACGAATCCCGAGCGATTGTCGCGGCCCGCTCGTCGATCGCCGAGGACGAACTCGCCCGTCTCCATGCCCGAAGCGACGGATGGGTCGCGGGCCTGACGCTCATGCTGGAAGGCCGGCGCCGCGCGTCGTCGCCGGAGACTCCGGTCCCTGGCGGCCGAGATGCGCTCTTCGCCTATTTCGCGGCGCAGATCTTCGATCAGGTTTCACCCACTGTGCAGCGGTTTCTCGTCGTGACGGCAATGCTCCCGCAGGTGCCGGTATCAGTAGCGCGTGAACTCACCGGACAGGCGCGAGCGGCCGACATTCTGGAGGACCTTCACCGACGCCATCTCTTCACCCACCGTCGCGCGGGAATCGAGCCGGTGTACTGGTATCACGCACTTTTCCGGGACTTCCTCGAGTCTCGCGCCACCGGCGTCCTCGGCGATGAGGACATCCCTAGCCTCAAGGGCCGTGCCGCACATTTGCTCGAAGCCACTGGGGAATTCGACGGCGCGTTCGAACTGTTCCGAAGCGCGGGGGACTGGCCGTCGGCCGCGCGGCTCGCCGAACGACAGGCCGAGAGCCTGATCTCTCAGGGGCGCGGGAAGCTGATGCAGAGCTGGCTCGCCAGCATGCCGCAAGCGGAACTGGATCGCGCCCCGTGGCTGCGCTACTGGCTCGGGATCGCGCTGATTCCCTTCGCACCCGCCGCTGCCAGACGGGAACTCGAATCTGCCCACGAGAGCTTCGTCGCGCTCGAAGATCATCGTGGCATTGCCTCGACAGCGGCAGGACTGATCGACTGCTGCATCTTCGAATGGAGTGACTTCCATCCGCTGCGTCGCTGGGTGGAGTGCCTGGCAGAAGAGCTCCCCCGGGTCCACCTGGCGGACAGTCCGCGCTTCGAGCGGCGTGTTGCGTGCAGCCTGCTGCTCGGTATGCTTTACAGCATCCCGGAACATCCAGGACTGCGCGATTGCGTGGAAAGGGTCACCCGGCTGCTCGACGAGGCCCTTTCCGCTGACGACAAGCTCGTCGCCGCGATGATGCTGCTCGCGTACTGCAACCTCACATCGGATACGGCTCTCGGGACCACCATCGCATCGCGCGGCAACGACTTCGCGGCCCGTGCGGAGGTGACGCCCTTCACTCGCATGTGGTGGCACATCCGCCACGGTCTGTTTCTCGCACTCGAGGGCAGTCAGACGGCGGCCATCGAATCGCTCGACTCGGCGGAGGCGATCGCCGCCAGTCACGGATTCGATCGTGTCGCGACGACGACATGCCTCATCGCCACCTATCGGGCTCGTGCGACCGCGGCCATGCGCGACTACCGGGCTACGCGCCGGAATTGCCTTCTCGCAATCGCCGCCGCAACGAGCGACAGTCCCATGGCGAGGTACCACGACATCCAGGCGCGCATCTATCTCGCGTGGGCCTCCGGAGACGAGCTCGCGGCCGCCGCACTCGGGGAGCGGGCCATGGTCCTCGCGAAGGGGACGGGGATGCCCTACGTGCTTGTCATCACCCGCGCCTACCACGCCACCGCGCTCGCTGCCACGCGCCAGTTCGAATCGCTGCGCCAGCTGCTCGAGGTTCAGCGTCGCGAGATCGGTCATTCTGCCTTTGCACATTTCGCCATAGAGGCCGATCTGCTGGAAGCGTGGATGCTCATCGCCACCGGCCGACGTGCTGACGGACTCGCTCTTCTCTCCTCCGCGCTGAATGCTTCGCGCTCTACGTCACGGCGGTACATGAGCATTCTGTCGTCGACGCGGATCATGGCGGAGATTCTCGATCAGGCAGCCAGCGCCCATATCTGCCCGGACTACGTGTCGGATCTGGTGTCCCGCTTGAGGATTCCGCCGCCGACGCTCCCTTCGGAGCACTGGCCGTGGGCCGTGCGAATCCGAACTCTGGGGCGTTTCGAGATCGCAATCGACAACGCCCCCCTGCACTTCGAAGGCAAGGTCCCCCGCAAGCCGCTAGCACTGCTGAA
>CAZEDA010000547.1:0-2778 GCA_964510915.1 uncultured Rhodocyclaceae bacterium
CGGCCGAACTGGTCCTTGCAGGCGTTCGGGTGCTCGGAGGACTTCAGGATGTCCTTCACGGTGATGAGACCCTTGAGGGTCATGTCGCCGTTGACGACCAGCACGCGCTCCAGCCGGTACCGGTGCAGAAGCTCCATGGCTTCTTCGAGGGTGGCACCCTCGGGCACGGTGACCAGGCGGTCCTTCGGGGTCATGATGTTGCGGACGGGCTGGTCGAGGTTGGTCTCGAACCGGAGGTCCCGGTTCGTGACGATCCCGACGACCCGGCCGGACTCGAGCACCGGCAGCCCGGAGATCCGGTACTGGCGGGTGAGGACCATGACGTCCCGGACGGTCATTTCGGGGGTGATGGTGATCGGATCCTTCACCACGCCGCTTTCGAAGCGCTTGACCTTGGAGACTTCGGCTGCCTGAGCGGCCGGGGTCAAGTTCTTGTGAACGATGCCGATTCCCCCTTCCTGGGCGATCGCGATCGCCAGGCGCGCCTCGGTCACCGTGTCCATGGCGGCCGAGACGATGGGGATGTTGAGCTTGATGTTGCGGGAGAGCCGGGTTTCGAGGGCCACGTCCCGCGGGAGTACTGTCGAGTGCGCCGGGACGAGCAGCACGTCGTCGAAGGTCAGTGCCTTCTGGATCACTTGCATGTTTGATGATCCCTCACAAAGACCGCATTATAGAGCAGCGCCCCCCGTAAACGAACCGTCCGCGAGCCCGTTGGAATGTCCATGACGCTCCGATATCACCATCTTCCGATGCTGGGACTGCTGGCCGCCCTAGGGGCGATCCCTGCCGTCGCCGAGTCCGGCGCCGCCGAACGGGTCGCGGCCGCAGAGGCCGCCGTGCGGGATGCCGAGGCCAGACAGGCCCTCTGGACGACCGCAGTCACCCAGTTGAAGGAAGCCAAGGCTGCCCTGGCCGCCGGCCGGACGGACGAAGCCATCCGCCACGCCGACGAAGCGAAGGAACTCGCCCGCCTCGGCCTGCTGCAACGCCAAACCAGCGGGCCCGCCACGGCGGACCGCACCCCCTGAACGTCCGGAGAACCCAATGACTGTTGCCCGAATCCTCCTGCTCGTCCTGTCCCTGGCCTTCACGGCCACGGCGGAAGCCCAGATCTGCCGCTGGAAGGACGCCTCGGGGAAAACCCACTACGCCGACTCCCCGCCCCCGGGTGTCCAGTGCGAAGGCACCGTAAAGGCTCCTCGTCCGGCGGCCGGGCCGAGCACCCCGGCGGCTGGCGGTGCCGGTGCCGCCGCATCCGGACCCAAGTCCTATCAGGAAAAGGAAATGGAGTTCCGCAAGCGCCGGCAGGAAAAGCAGGAGGCGGAACAGAAGGCCCAGCAGGAGAAGGAGAACGCCCAGCAGGCCAAGGTGGCCTGCGAAGCCGCCCGCAACAGGGTGGCTGGCCTCCAGCGCGGCGGCCGGGTCGCGAAGTACGACGCTTCCGGGCAGATCAACTACCTGGGCGACGAGGAAATCGCCCGGGAGCTCGCGGACGCCCAGCGTGCCGTGAAGGACGCCTGCAAGTAACGGGGAATCAGCGCGGCGCCCGGGATACCCGGCGCCGCCGGGCATCCTTGGGGTCGGCCACGAGGGGCCGCAGGAACTCGCAGCGGTCGCCGTCCCGGACGACCTGCCCGGGGCTCACCGGGTGCCCCCACACTCTCAGTTCACAGCCCGAGAGGTCGACATCCGGCCAGACGGCGCGAAGCTCTGCCTGGGCGATGGCCTCCAGGATTTCCGTCCCTTCCGGGACGACCAACTCCCTCAGCCACTGCCTGGCGGGCAGCGCGTAGACGATCTCGATCCGCGGCACGGCGCCTACCGGGGCCCGTAGACTTCCGCAGCCCGACGCACGAAGGCATCGACGAAACTGGCTGCGATGTGGTCGAACACCGGGCCCACCACCTTCTCCAGGATGCGGCTCGCGAACTCGTAGCGCAGCCGGAACTGCACCTTGCACGCGTGCTCTCCCAGAGGCAGAAAATGCCAGCTCCCGTCCAGATTGCGGAACGGCCCCTCGGCCAGACGCATGTCGATGCGGGTGGGGACTTCCCGGGTGTTGTGCGTGGCGAAACGCTGGCGGATGCCCTTGAAGTCGATGGTGATGGCGGCGCGCTTGCGATTCTCGTCCTGCACCTCGACGAAGGTCTCGCCGCACCAGGGCAGGAAGGCCGGGTAGTCCTCGACGCGGTCCACCAGGACGAAGATCTGTTCGGCCGAATAGTTGAGCAGGACCGAACGGTCGATTTCATGCATGCATCACGCTCGCGCAGTCGACAGGGCCCCGATGGGCCCCGACTGATAGAATCCGCGGCCGCAGCAGGAATGCACCCAGACCATGAGCATCACGCAGAACAAGAAAGCCTTTCACGACTACTTCATCGAGGAGCGCTTCGAGGCAGGCCTCGCGCTCCTGGGTTGGGAGGTGAAGTCGATCCGGTCCGGGCGCGTGCAGCTCGCGGAGTCGTACGTGATGCTGGACCGCGGCGAGGTGTTCCTGATCGGCTGTCATATCAGCCCGCTGCCCACCGCATCCACGCACATCACGCCTGATCCCACGCGTACCCGCAAGCTCCTGCTGAAAGCCGAAGAGATCCGGCACCTGATCGGCAAGGTCGAGCGCGCCGGTTACACGCTCGTGCCACTCGATCTGCATTTTACCCGCGGCCGCATCAAGATTGCCATCGGCCTCGCCAAAGGCAAGAAGCAGCACGACAAGCGGGAAGCCATCAAGGAACGCGAGTGGAAGGTGCAGCAGCAGCGTCTGCTGCGCAC
>CAZEDA010000548.1:0-2766 GCA_964510915.1 uncultured Rhodocyclaceae bacterium
GCTTTGCCGAGGGCGAAGTCCGCAAGCTCGACGCCGAGGCCGGCAAGATCACCCTCAAGCACGGCGAGATCGCCTCCCTCGACATGCCGCCGATGACGATGGTGTTCGAGCTCAAGGACAAGGCCTTGCTGAACGGCCTCCAGGCCGGCACCAAGGTTCGCTTCAAGGCCATCAAGGAAGCCGGGCGCTTCGTGGTGACCGAGATTCAGCCGCTCAGGTAGCGTACCGGGGCGCCTCGGTCAGGGCAGGGAGGCGCTGGGCGACGAATCGAGCGACGAATTCGTGGCGCCTTACCACCTCGTCCCCCCGAGGGCTTGTTGGTAATATCCACAACGTGAAGGCCGTTCTGCTCCTCAAGCAGCGCATTCCGTTCCGCGAAGACTCCTTCGCCGAACTCGTGCTTTGGCGCCTTCCGACGCCTTTGGAGGGTTCGCGACACGGGTTCAAGTACCGTCTGGCCTTTGTTCGGTCTGGGGAATGTGTCGTTCGCTTCGACAACGAAGCAGGGAAGGGTGACCACTGCCACATCCGAGGCAAGGAGTCGACGTACGGCTTCGAGTCTCCCGACAGGCTGGTCCAGGACTTCCTTCGCGAAGCAAGGAGAGCAGATGATGAAGACCGTGACACTTGACGTTCGCAACCCTGAAGACGCCGCGCAAGACTTTGTCAGCGCCTGGACGTCCGGGAAGGCCCAGAGGTCTGCCCGGATATCGTTCGCAAGCCCGGAACTGCTCTGGAAGGTTTTGACGGCCAAACGGTGGGAAATCCTTCGTGCCATGTGCGGCGCAGGGCCAGTCACCGTGCGTGAAGTCGCTCGCCGCGTCAGTCGGGACGTCAAGTCTGTCCATACGGACCTTGCGGCGCTTGTGAATGCGGGCGTACTGGACAAGACCGAAGCCGGGAGGGTCATGTTCCCCTATGAATCCATCAAAGTCGAGTTCCTTCTCCAAGCAGCCTGAGGCCAGACCCTTCATGTGAGGCCGCTGTGACCCTCGGGGCTCGATCCAGGCGCGACGACCTGTGCACGCGGGCTGGTCCCAATCGGCCGGGGCGGCCTCCATCGGGGTGATCTCGGTTGTGGTCAGCGGGCCGAGCCCTTCGGTCTCACCGGCTCGTCTCAACAGAGTCAATGACTTATCAGGGACGAACAGATTCGTCGGGGGCGGTTTGCTTGCCAACGTTGGGGTTAAGGTCCCCGTTCAAGGGATGGCGCCATCCGCCTTCGACGCCAGTCCTTCTTTCTGGATCCTGCTCGGCAGAACATCGAGCAGGTCGATCAGGGCTTGTGGATCGCGGGGCTCCGACAGGCGCTTCTTCGACGAGTCGCCTGATAGAGCCAAGATCACCCCCGCGCAGAGCTTGCCATCTGTCGTGGCAAACGGCATTGTTGATGGCATGAACCTCCGCATAGACAAAGCCGGGCGCCTGGTGTTGCCCAAGTCCGTCCGCTCCCAGTGGGGCATCACGCCGGATACGGCGTTGGAGCTGGTCCAAAGTTCAGACGGCATCTTGCTCCGCCGCGTTGCCGAACGTCCGTCGATGCAACAGATCGATGGCCTGTGGGTTCACCAGGGCACCAGCACGGCCAGCGCCGACTGGGGCGCTGTCATTGACAGCGTGCGGAACGAGCGTGCTGACGGCGCCTGGAATCGTTGATGCAGGTCTTCCTCGACACCAGCGTGCTCGTCGCCGCGTCGGAAGGCAGCCACCCCCACCATGCCCAGGCCCTGCCGGTGCTGAGACGGGTCGCCAAGGGCGAAGACCAGGGCTTCATCGGCGCACACTCGACCGCTGAAACCTATGCAGCGCTGACCCGGCTGCCAGTCCAGCCGCGCATCCACCCCGGCGAGGCAGGCCGCATCATTTGAGAGAACATCCTCAAGCACTTCGCGCTCGTGCCCGCTGGGGAAGCCGAGTACCTGCACGCGCTCTCCGCGGTGCAGGCCAGCGGCTGGGCGGGCGCGAAGATCTACGACGCTCTGCTGCTGGCCTGTGCTGCCCGCTCGGGCGCCGAGCGCATTTACACCTTCAACTTGGGTGACTTCCGAGGCTTGGCGCCCGCCGAACTGCAGGCGCGCATCTGCTCGCCGTGACCCTGGTGGTTGGCCGACGTCACGTATGCGAGCAGGGCCTTCGGGATACCGGTGAGAGCGTCCGGTGCGCGGCCCGTCGCGCGCAACGTGACCAGCTGGTAGGCGGCGCCGATCTGAGCGTTGCCGCGAAATCTGCGCCTGTGCTCGTGCAGGTCCTCCGCACTCAGGCCGAACGAGTCCTCGACATCGCGTGGCGAAGGGCTCTTGGGAAGGACGTCTCGGCCAAGGAACCGTAGGTGGAAACCTGGCAACCTCGTTTCCTTGAGGCCCTGGCGGGATCAGGCCTGGCGGATGAGCCTACTGAACGATACGCCGAGTTGGGAGCGGAGAGACATGGTACGGGTCAACCCGCATCAGCCAACCCCAGTTTTGGCACGGAAGCCGAGATCACCCCCATCGGCTGAGCCTTGCTCAGCGCATCTCCTCAGTCATCCGGCCACCACGGTTCCTGCACACACCCCGAACCCAATCCGCCGCGCCCCCGCCCGATCGCACCAGCCGGCCAGCACCAAGCTGTCGCCGTCCTGCAAGAAGCTGCGCCGCTCGCCGTTGGGCAGGGTGATCGGTTGTTTGCCACCCTGGCTCAGCTCCAGCATCGAACCCGACTCGCCCGGGCCGGGGCCCGACAGCGTGCCGGTGCCGAGCAGGTCGCCCGGCTGCAGGTTGCAGCCGT
>CAZEDA010000549.1:0-2762 GCA_964510915.1 uncultured Rhodocyclaceae bacterium
TTCGACGTCAAGTACGACGACGCCATCGTGGCTCTGTGGGGTACTCCGGTTCTCGCCGGAAATGAACTGAAGTTCTTCCCGACGGAATTCAAGGCGAATTCCGTGAACGGCCCCGGTACCAACGCTCAAGATTTCGAAGCGCAGACCATCGCGATCCGGATCATTGCGAGCGACGGCTACCAGATCACCGGCGCGGACCTGTCCGAAGGCGGTGATTACTTCAAGCATGGTGGCAACAAGTCGAACGTCACGGTCAGCGGTGAGCTGCGTGTGACGCCGATAAGCGGCCCTGGCGGAACGGTGGTGGATAGCATCGACGCGACGTATGCCGCTCCCAGCGCTACTCCGTTCGTGTCCACCCCCTGGACGGCGGGTGCCTCCGTCGATCTGACGGGGCAGGTGACGTCGGCCAACGTGACGATCCAGAACCTGCTGGCTGCCTGGTCGTTCAACGATACCTCGGGTGGCGGCACGTTCCAGGGCGCCTTCGTGGAAAAGAAGAACGTCATTCTGGCCGTGGGCGTGGCTCCGATTCCGGAGCCGGCGACCTGGGCGATGATGGCGACGGGCGGGATTCTCCTCGGGTTTGGTCTGCGTCGCAGCCGCGGCTAAGGCCTCCAGGTTCGTTCCGTTTGCCGGCCTGTGCCGGATCGAAAAGCCCCTCTTCGGAGGGGCTTTTTGTTTTTTGCAGACTGTGCACGGGTAGACTCGCCAGAGCAGAGCCGGCTGACGTCTGCGCGGACGAGGCGCCGCAACGGCGACTGTCTGGAGCGGAAGCGTTCTTCGCGACGAGACTTCGCTGGTGCGTCGGGAGGCTGGAGCGGTTCCGCCCGTCAGCGGGGCGCTGGACTGGCTTACGACTCGATCTCCATCCGGCCTCGAGCTCCAGGCGTTGAACACGGCACGCGCCAGCCGCGAGCGCGGGACGTGCGTTCCTAGTGTTCGAAGCGGTATCCGAGCCCCAGCAGTTCCGCGTAGAGCCCGTTGCGCTTGCCGATCACGTCGGCGGGCCGGGACTCCCGAAAACGTTTCGCCTCATCGGCGGAGTAGGGGCGGAAATCCGGCGGAAGCGAAGGGCCCGCATAGGTGCGGAGCAGGTAACTGGTGACGGCGGCGGCACGTTCGTCCGAGAGGCGGGCGCTGAGCAGGCCGGGCACCTGCATCAGAAAGGCTCTGCCCTCCGGCAGACGAAGGAAGTGTCCCACCTGATTGGTGAACTGCGGGATGCCCTTGGCCGGGTTGCCCATGCCGTCCTGGCCATGGCACCCGGAGCAATGAAGGAGGTAGTCGATCCTGGCCTGGGCTGCGGGGTCGTGCGCGGCGGCCCCCGGGGCACCGAGCGCCAGGAGCCATAGCCACCATGGACCCGTGCGGAAGCGATTCGCCATCTCTCGGTTCCTGACCGCTGCAGGGGAGCGGACCTTCAGCCGTCCCCCTCGTCCCGACGTCAGCCGTTCGCCACGCCGACGATGACCGACACCGTGCAGTGATACATGGTCTGCTTGTCGGCCATGCACCAGTTGATGTCGTTGTGCACGCCCATGCGATAGGCAGGACGCTCGCGCTCATTGAAGTTGCAGAGGCAGCGCCCGCAGGCGACCTTGCCGCAACAGTCGTTGTAGCTGACGAGGTAGTCGCGGCCATCCTTGGGGTTCTTGCAAGTGCCTACCCAGGTGACTTTCGAAGCTTCTGCACCGGGAGGGCACGATGTGACGGACCCGCCGCAGCAGGTGCACAGGAAACCGTCCAGAGCGCAGTTGCGCCAGTACTCGCAGGCCATCGGATCTTCCTGCTTGGGGGAGGCCGCGTGCGCCTCGCCGCCCGAACGATCGAACGGCAGCATCGGCAGCACAGCGCCGCCCACGAGCGCAGTGCCGATCTTGGCGACGGCGCTACGGCGCGAGAGGTTCTGCGCGCACGAGCGCACCTGGCGTTCGGCGAGCTTGTCGATCCACTGTTGAATGATCTGGAACATTTCGCATCTCCCGAAAAAAGATCAGGCGGTCTCGCCCGTCTGCGCACCGGACCCGCGCTGCAGGAACTCCTGCACCGAGGTCACGCCGATTTCCTTCGCGTTGAACAGGCTCTCCAGCTGTTCACGGTTGTTGATGAGACCCTTCGCCCGGATGATGCCCTGATCGTCCAGGAGCACCGCATAGGGCAGCCGGCTCACACGGTAGGTCATGCCGAGATCCGCGGAGAGCACGTAGGGAAACTGGTTGAGCTTCGCATCGCGATAGAACGCCAGATGCTGGGTGGAGTCGCCATCGCTTGCCAGGACCACGTCGAGCCACCCCTTTTCCGCCTGCGAGGCGGACTTCAGGATGGGCAGCAGCTTCTTGCACACCGGGCAGGTGGGAGACAGAAAGAAGATGAGCTGGCTGTGGGCGCGCTTGCCGCCGATCTCGATGTTGCCGCCGGCAAGGGAGGGCACCTCGAAGCGGGGGGAAACCTCTCCCAGCTTGGGCCCGGCGTCGGTGATGAGCGCACCCATGGGCGCCACTCTCTCGTACAGGATGCCCACCTGGCGGGCGAGCGCCCAGAGCGCCACGATGACGCCCAGCATGAGCACCCACAGCAATGCGTTCGAAACGGCGACTCCGGTCATGACAGCGATCCCTCCTGGTGGCCGGCACCCCGTTCGGACCGCGCCATCCGGCTCGCCTGGCGCAGCAGTTCATCGGCCATCAGATAGGCCACGTAAAAGGCCAGCACACCGGCTACGAGCGTCACGGCATCCAGCCAGTCGAAGGGGCGGTCGA
>CAZEDA010000550.1:0-2738 GCA_964510915.1 uncultured Rhodocyclaceae bacterium
GCACTCGCCCTTCGCGATACCACTCGGTCCGCGCGATCTCGATGCCGTTCAGACGCCCGGCGCTCATGATCTTGATGCCCTGCGCACCCAGGCGCATCGCGTTCTGCATCGCGCGCTTCATGGCGCGACGGAACATGATCCGCTTCTCGAGCTGCGCAGAAATGGAATCGGCAATCAGCTGCGCGTCGAGTTCGGGCTTGCGCACTTCCTCGATGTTCACATGCACGGGCACGCCCATCATGCGCTGCAGCTGACCGCGCAGCAGTTCGATGTCCTCACCCTTCTTGCCGATGACCACACCGGGACGGGCGGAGAACACGGTGATGCGGGCGTTCTTGGCAGGACGCTCGATCACGACGCGGCTCACCGCGGCGTTTGCCAGCTTCTTGCGGAGGAAGGCGCGAACCTTGATGTCCTCCTTCAGCATGCCGGGGAAGTTCTTGCTGTTCGCGTACCACTTGGACGCCCAGTTGCGCTGGACGCCAAGGCGAAAACCTGTCGGATGAATCTTCTGTCCCATCAACGTTCCCCTATGCCTTGGCCCGGTTCGACTCGTCGCCGACGGTCAGGAAGATATGGCAGGTCTGCTTGGAAATCCGGTTGCCGCGACCCTTCGCCCGCGCGGTGAAGCGCTTGAGCGTCGGACCCTGCTCGACATGGACCGTGGTGACCTTCAGCTCGTCGATGTCTGCGCCCTCGTTGTGCTCGGCGTTGGCAATCGCCGACTCGAGCACCTTGCGCAGAATCGCAGCGCCCTTCTTGGGGCTGAAAGCCAGCAGGTCCAGAGCACGTCCCACGGGCATCCCGCGGATCTGGTCCGCCACCAGCCGCCCTTTCTGCGCGGAGAGGCGGACTCCCTTCAAAGTTGCATTCACGTTCATGCGCGTTACCTCTTGCCGGCAGCGGCTTTCTTGTCCGCAGCGTGACCCTTGAACGTCCGGGTCGGCGCGAACTCGCCGAGTTTGTGGCCGACCATGTTTTCGGTCACGAACACGGGAACGTGCTGCTTTCCGTTGTGGACGGCGATGGTCAGCCCCACGAAATCCGGGAGCACGGTCGAGCGGCGGGACCAGGTCTTGATCGGACGCTTGTCGTTCCCCGCACGTGCGGTGTCCACCTTCCGAAGAAGGTGAAAGTCGACGAACGGGCCTTTCTTGATTGAGCGAGCCATGACTAGTCCTTATCTCTTGTGCCGCGACCGGGCGATCATGGAGTTCGTGCGCTTGTTGCGACGGGTCTTGTAGCCCTTGGTCGGCGTGCCCCACGGGCTCACCGGATCGCGACCTGCGGCCGTCTTGCCTTCACCACCACCGTGGGGGTGATCGATCGGGTTCATCGCCACACCACGCACCGTCGGACGGATACCGCGCCAGCGCTGGGCGCCGGCCTTGCCGATGGAACGCAGGTTGTTCTCTTCGTTGCCGACTTCCCCGACGGTCGCACGACATTCCACATGCACGCGGCGGATCTCACCAGAGCGCAGCCGGAGCTGGGCGTAAGTGCCTTCCCGCGCCAGCAGCTGAGCCGAAGTGCCCGCGGCACGCGCCAGCTGAGCCCCCTTGCCGGGAAGCATCTCGATGCAATGCACCGTCGAGCCCACGGGGATGTTGCGAAGCGGGAGCGTGTTGCCCGGCTTGATCGGGGCGTCGATGCCGCTCATCACCTGCGCACCGGCAGCGAGACCCTTCGGCGCGATGATGTAACGGCGCTCACCGTCGGCGTAGCAAAGCAGCGCGATGTTCGCGCTGCGGTTGGGATCGTATTCGATCCGCTCCACCGTCGCGGGAATGCCATCCTTGCGCCGCTTGAAGTCGACGATCCGATAGTGGTGCTTGTGACCGCCGCCCTGGTGACGCGTGGTGATGTGACCCTTGCTGTTGCGGCCGGCGTTGCTCTTCTGCTTCTCCAGCAGATTCGCGAACGGCTTGCCCTTCCAGAGCGTCTTGTTGACGACCTTGACGACGGACCGTCGGCCCGGCGAGGTCGGTTTGACTTTGACGAGTGCCATTACTTGTTCTCCCCGGCGGCGAAATCGATCTCCTGGCCAGGCTTCAGCGACACGTAAGCCTTCTTCCAGTGATCACGACGCCCCATGAAGCGGCCGAAGCGCTTGGTCTTGCCCTTTACGTTGGAAATCTGGACGGACTCGACTTCCACCTTGAACAGCATTTCGACGGCAGCCTTCACTTCGGGCTTGGTGGCGTCGCGCGCCACCTTGAAGATCACCTGGTCGAACTTGTCCGCAACGTAAGTGCTCTTTTCGGAAATCTGCGGTGCCAGCAGGATCTGCAGCAGGCGTTCCGCGCTGTAGGTCGGGGCTGTCATGCCAGCATCTCCTCGAGCTTGGCCAGGGCGGCCTTCGTCACAACGGTGTGGTCGAAACGCAGCAGGCTGACAGGGTCGGCGTGACGCGGTTCGAGCACCAGAACGTTCTGCAGGTTGCGCGCGGACAGGTACAGGTTGTCGTCGATCTCGTCCGTGATGATGAGGACACGGTCGAATCCGAAACCCTTCACCTTGTCGGCCAGCAGCTTCGTCTTCGGGGCGTCGACCGTGAGGCCGTCCACCACGCTCAGACGCCCCTCACGGGCCAGCTGCGACAACAGGGCGCACATCCCTGCGCGATACATCTTGCGATTGATCTTCTGCGAGAAGTTTTCATCGGGCAGGTTGGGGAAGATCTTGCCGCCACCACGCCACAACGGGCTGGACGCCCGGCCCGCACGGGCACGACCGGT
>CAZEDA010000551.1:0-2713 GCA_964510915.1 uncultured Rhodocyclaceae bacterium
GGCTTCGAGCTGATGGAAGGGCAGAAATTCGGGGCGAGCCAGTTCCAGGAGCAGGTGAACTTCCAGCGGGCGCTCGAGGGCGAGCTCGCGCGTACCATCCGGTCTCTCCAGGAAGTGCAGGATGCCCGGGTTCACCTGGCCGTTCCACGGCCCACGGTCTTCGTCAGGGAGAACCAGAAGCCCAGTGCGTCCGTCCTGGTGACGGTGTATCCCGGCCGAATCCTGGAGCCGGTGCAGGTGGCCGGGATCGTCCACCTGATCGCCTCCAGCGTGCCCGAACTGTCCCCGCGGCAGGTGACCGTGGTCGATCAGGGCGGCAATCTGCTGTCGGGTCCGGGTGAGGATACCGGTGTCACCGGGTTGGACCGTGCCCAGCTCAAGTATCTGCGCAGCGTGGAGGACGGTATCGCCCGCAAGATCGAGGCGATCCTGAAGCCCATGACCGGCCCGGACAACGTCCGCGCCCAGGTGGCTGCCACGCTCGACTTCTCGGAAGTGGAGCAGACCTCCGAGACGTACCGCCCCAACAGCGACCCGAAGGACCAGGCGATCCGCAGTCAGCAGGTGGCGGAATCCAACAGCCAGACGCCGCAGCCGCCCCAGGGCGTGCCGGGCGCGCTGTCCAACACGCCGCCTGGGGCCGCGAGTGCGCCACTCGTGTCCTCGAACGCGGCGAACCAGGGCAACGGGCCTCCGCCGATGGCGACGTCCACCCAGAAGGACACCAAGACCAACTTCGAGGTCGACAAGACGATCCGCCATACCAAGGGCGAGGTGGGCGGGGTGAAGCGCCTGTCCGTCGCCGTGCTGGTGAATCACAAGAAGGTCATCGACGGCGAGACCGCGAAGCTGGTGCCCTTCGACGAGAAGGAGATGGCCCAGATCACCAACCTCGTGCGCGAGGCGATGGGCTTCGACAAGGACCGCGGCGATTCCCTCAACGTCGTCAATGCGGCCTTCCGCATCGGCGACGACGAGCAGGTCGCGTTCTGGAAGAACCCGGCCAACATTCCCTACGCGATCGAGGGTGCCAAGTGGCTCCTGGTGGGCGCGCTGGCGCTGGCGTTCCTGCTGGTCATCCGCTCCGGCGTGCGGGACATCGTCAAGCTGGGGCAGCCTCCCGAACCGGCCACGGCCGGCGCCGGGGCCGACGGCGGGACCGGGACGGTGCCGGGCGAGGGCGGCACCGCCGGCGGGGGCGAAGGTGGCGGCGCCGGAGGCATCGACGCGGCTGGAGCCGAGGTGCCGCCGGCGGAGGAAACCGAGTACGAGCGCAACCTGCGCCTCATGCGGGAACTCGCGCGCGACAATCCGCGTCTGGTCGCGCAGATCATCAAGACCTGGGTGAGCAACGATGAGTGACGACGGCGTGGCCCGGGCGGCCGTGCTGCTGATGAGTCTCGGCGAGGAAGCCTCCGTGGAGGTGTTCAAGCATCTCGGCCCGAAGGAGGTCCAGAAACTGGGCCTCGAACTCGCGAAGACGAAGTCGATCCCGCGTGAGCGCGTCGAGACCGTCATCAGCGATTTCCGGCGCGAGGCGGAGAAGCATCAGGACGGCATCAATGCCGACTCCGACGAGTACATCCGGTCCGTTCTCACCAAGGCCCTCGGCAACGACAAGGCGGCTGCGCTGATCGACCGCATCCTCACGAACAACGACAACGCGGGGATCGAGAGCCTCAAGTGGATGGACGCCGCGTCCGTCGCCGAACTCATCAAGAACGAGCATCCGCAGATCATCGCGACCATTCTCGTCCACCTCGATGCGGATCAGGCGAGCGACGTGCTGAAGGCCTTCAGCGAGCGCACGCGCAACGACGTGATGCTGCGCATCGCCACGCTGGAGGGCATCCAGCCCTCCGCCCTGCGGGACCTCAATGAGGTGCTCACGCAGCTCCTCACCGGCGGCGACCGTGTGAAGAAGAGCACTGCGATGGGCGGTGTCGACGTCGCGGCGGGCATCCTCAACTTCATGGGACAGTTCGAGAGTTCGATCACCGAGTACATCAAGGAATCGGATGCCGAGCTCGCGCAGAAGATCCAGGACAAGATGTTCGTGTTCGAGAACCTGCTTGAACTGGACGACCGCAGCATCCAGCTGCTCATGCGAGAAGTGCAGTCCGAGACGCTGGTGGTCGCGCTGAAGGGCACGTCCGAGACGCTCAAGGAGAAGATCTTCAAGAACATGTCCTCGCGCGCTGCCGAGATGCTGCGGGAGGACCTGGAGGCGAAGGGGCCGGTGCGCCTGTCCGAGGTGGAGTCCGAGCAGAAGGAGATCCTCAAGGTGGTCCGCCGCCTCGCGGAAGAAGGGCAGATCGTGCTCGGCTCGAAGGGCGGAGACGAAGGCCTTGTCGAGTAACAAGGTCATCCGCCGCAACGACCCGGCACGCGTGAAGGCCTGGCGACCTGGCGATTTCGCCGCTCCGCCGCCCGTTGTGAATGTCGCGCCCGCGCCGAAGCCGGAGCCGCGGCCCGAGCCCGCGGCAGAATTCTCGAAACCCGAACCTGCAGCGCCGGTCATCGCCGTTCCGGTGGTCACGCCGCCGCCTCAGCCCGATCCAGCCGAACTCGAGGCGATCCGCGAACGGGCGCGCCAGGAAGGTTACGACGCCGGCCGGGCGGAGGGCCTGCGTGACGCGGCACCCGATCTCGAACGCTTCCGCGGCCTGCTCGCGCAGTTGCAGGTGCTGGCGGAGGACCTCGAACAGGGCAT
>CAZEDA010000552.1:0-2707 GCA_964510915.1 uncultured Rhodocyclaceae bacterium
ATGGGTCCGAGCGCGATGCACTCGCGCCAGTGCCGGATCGCCAGCAGCGCGAAGCCGAGCAGGCCCACGGCGCCGGGCAGCCAATGACCCAGCACGGACCCGAGCGCCGCGATGCCCTTCGCACCCCGCTGCTCCGTGATCGTCTCCGTCACACTGGGAAACATCGCATCGACCAGCGAAGCGCCATCGGCGGCGGTCCGGCCACCCAGATACCGACCGAGGAGACTACCGGCGCTGTCCACGCACTGCGCGAGTTGCACCGGATGACTGCACACCACGCATACCAGCACTGCGAGTGCGATCTCCCTGACGCCCCGGCGTTGCAGGCTGAGCCACACCAGAAGCGCCCCCCAGTACAGCGCGGAGATCGCCGCCTTCTCGTACCAGCGGAAGTAGAGATAGAGCACGACGCCCAACGCAGCGGAAGTGCCCAGAACGCGAATCATCCGGGCGGACGGGCCGATGCTGAACACCAGCAGCGACGCAAGCCACGGGAAGAACAGATTCAGGCAATCGGTGTCGACGTAGCCGAGTTGCGTGCGGAACAGGTACATCGGCGCGAAGGCCGCGGCGAGCGCGGCAAACACACCGGCAGCCGGTTCCCCCAGCCGCCACGCGTACAGAAAGAGCGGAATCACGAACAGGCTCGCGAGCACCGGCGTGAGGAACAGCCCTGCGAGCTCTGCACTGCCGGCGAACGGGATTAGCCGCGCAATGAGTTCGGCCAGCAGCGGCATCCGTCGCGGCGTGCGCTGCGGCGCCCAGTCGGACGGAACGCCCGGTGAGAAGTACTCCGACGCCTCGCGCGGCCGCTGCAGCCGCTGGTAGTGGCGCAGCGGATCGTCGGCGTGCTCGACGAACGTGCCGTCGTAACGGGCCTTGGCGAGCCGCAGCGAGTAGTAGGCATCGACCGTGGTCATGACGGGCAGCCCGCCGACGAAGTACGTCACCGGATCCGCGCGCCACGAGTCGAGGGGTGCCAGCCTCGCCTGCGCGGCGTAGGCCGCGACCAGGATTGCCAGGACAAGTCCAAACAGGAATAGTAGTGGCCGCCGACGATGCGGCTGAGGCTCTGCGCTGCGACCGGTTGCTGTCATCTTCGTGTTCTCTCGGCCGGGCCGTCACCCGCATTCATGCACACCGGAATTCCGCAGGCGCCGTCGTTCTTCCGCCACGCCGGTCTCCTCGCCGGTGCGTCGGCCGTCGGCCCCCTCGTGGCCTTTGCTGCCTACCCTGTCCTCACCCGCCTGTACGACCCCACGCAGTTCGGTGTGCTGGGCACGTTCGAGGCCCTCCTGGCCATGGCGCTTTCTTTCTGCACGCTTCGCTATCACCTGGCGATCCCGGTGCCGGACGACGACGCGGATGCCGCGGCGCTGGTGGTGGCGTCGGTGCTCGCGTCGGCAACGATCTCCGTGCTGATGGCGCTTGTCCTGGGCTGGGTCGGCCCGCGGGACCTCGGTCTGCCCGGCCTGCATTCTATCGCCTACCTTTCGTGGCTCCTGCCTCTGGCAACGTTCGCCAGCGGCACGGCTCTCGCCCTCGCGGGCTGGCACACGCGGCGACAGTGCTTCGTCCGGGTCGCGGCGAGCCGCGTCACGCAGGGGGTCGTTCAGGTCGCCGTGCAGCTCACGCTCGGCGTGTTGGCGAAGTTCACTCTCGGACTCGTGGTCGGGCTGGTGGCAGCGCGCGTCGCCGCATCGGCCGTGCTTTGCACCCGTACCGGTCTGATGCCAGCGCTGCGTACGGTGTCGTGGACGCGCGTCACGGCGGCAGCCAAGCGGCACCGCCGGCTGCCGCTAGTGTCCACCTGGTCCGCCATCGTCAACATCGTGGGCCAGCAGGTATCCGTGCTCATCGTCGGCGCGTCCTTCGGCGTGGACGCGGCTGGGCTCTACAGCCTCGCCTTCCTGGTCACCGTCGGTCCGGCGCATCTCGTCTCCCAGGCCATCGAGCAGTCGTTCATGTCGCGTATCCGCGACGCGGAACGCCGCGCCCAAGTGCCAGATCTGGCCTGCGCGGTGTTCACTTCGCTGGTCGCAATCGCCGCCGTGCCTGCGGGCATCTTCGCGGCGATTGCACCAGACGTCTTCGCGCTGGCCTTCGGCGCCGCGTGGACCGATGCCGGCGAGTTCGCCCGCTATCTCGTGCCCTCGGCCTTCGCGGCCGTCGTTGGCGCGCACCTCCCCTCGCTTGTGGTGCTGCGCCGCTGGCAGCGCGCGGAACTCGTGTTCAACGTCGTCCTGGCCGCGGCGCGCTGCGGTGCTCTCTTCTGGGGACACCTTGCGGGTGACCCGCTCGCCGCCGTCATCGCGTACGGAATCACCGGCGCGCTGCTCACGCTCACGTATTCGTGCGCACTGCTTGTCGCGGAAGGCGTCCGTACAAGGCACGTCGTGACACCGCTCCTGCGCCACGGCGGCATCTCTGTTCTCGGCGCCGCACTGCTGCTCACCACCCATGCCCTCGCGGGCCCCGGCGCGGCAATCGCGCTCGGCATTGCTGCCGTCGCAGCGCACGGGTTGCAGACGGCTCGCCGCCGGCCAGCGGACGAAACGACACATTGAGCCGAGGTTCGGGTTCGCTGGCTGGGGGGCAGCGATCTCTCGCCGAGTGAAACCACCGGGGTCGCGTCTTGCAATCGCGCATCGACGCCCGCTCGGTCATTCGTCTCAGGCGTCCACCACCTCTTCCACCGCGCGCCGCG
>CAZEDA010000553.1:0-2705 GCA_964510915.1 uncultured Rhodocyclaceae bacterium
ACCCAGAACCACGCGGCCTCGGTCGCCTGCCAGGCGACGAGGGTGGTCACACACCATCCGATCAACGTCACCGCCACGCTCCGGACGTGGCCCACGCGGTCCTGCACGTAGCCGAAGGCAAAGGCGCCGATGGCCGCTGTCACGTTGACCAGCAGCACCATGATCAGGGTTTCCGTCGTGCCGAACCCCATGGCCTCCTGGGCGTAGATGGCTGCGATGGCCACGACCGTCTGCACGCCCGCCTGATAGAAGAGGATGCACGCCAGGAAGCGCACGAGATCGCGATAGTCCCGGGCGTGGCGCCACGACTGCTGCAGCCGGGCAAACGCGCTCAAGTAGTCGCCGGCGGTGCCGCGCCGAGGCTGGGCACGCTCCTTCATGAAGAGGAAGGTCGGTACGCTGGACAGCGCGAAGAGCGCCGCGGTGATGAGCATGGTCACCGGCACGAAATCCGCGCCGGTCTGACCCTGCCCTTGCGCCCAGGTGACGTAGGCGATGCTCAGCCCGAGACTCAGCAGCCCGCCCAGATACCCGAAGGCCCAGGCCCACCCGGAGATCTTGCCGAGGGATTCGCCCTTGGCAAGCTCGGGCAGGAACGCCGCGGTGACGTTCTCGCCCGTCCCGTAGAAGAAGTTGGAGACCACCAGTGCGACGACGGCGATCCACAGATCGCCCGGCCCGGCCAGGGCGAGCGCCGCGGTGCCAAGAACGCACCCCACCGTAGACAGGAACAGCACGCGCTTCTTCGCGCCGTGCACGTCGGCCCACGCGCCGATCAGCGGTGCCGTGACGACGATGAGCGCATAGGAGACGGAGAGGCTCGCCGTCCACGCGAGCGTGGCCCAGGGTGCCTTGCCGGCGACGGCCGCCACGAAGTACGCGTTGAAGATCGCAGTGATGACGACGGTGGTGTAGCCCGAGTTCGCGAAGTCGTAGCAGGCCCATGCCCAGACTTCGCGTGGCCGCACGCCGGGGTTCAGCAGTTCGGCGACTTGCTTCATGCGCCCGCCACCACGGCGCTTTCGCGGAGTTGCGCGATCGCACGCGCGTCGTAGCCGAGAGACCGGAGCACCGCATCGGTATGTTCGCCGAGACGGGGACCGAGCCAGTCGGTGCCGCCCGGCGTCTCGTGCAGCTTCGGGACCACGCCCGGCAGCTTCACGTTGCCGCCGCCCGGCAGCAGGAACGACTGGATCATCTCGCGGGCCAGGTACTGCGGGTCGGCCGAGATGTCGGCGATGTCGTAGATCTTGCCGGCCGGCACTTCGGCGTCGTTCAGGACGCGCAGCGCCTCATCGAGATCCACCGAGGCGGCCCAGCGGCCGATCACGTCGTCGATCTCTTCCGTGCGCGTGACGCGTCCGGCATTGCTGGCGAGCTGCGGATCGTCGGCGAGGTCGCCGCGCCCGAAGGCGCGCATCATCCGCTTGAAGATACTGTCGTTGTTGGCACCGATCACGAGGTATTTTCCGTCCCGCGTCTGGTAGGTGTTGGAGGGCACGATGCCGGGAAGCGAGGCCCCCGAACGTTCGCGCACGAACCCGAACTTGTCGTACTCGGGCAGCAGACTTTCCATGAGAGCGAACACGGCCTCGTACAAAGCAACATCGACGACCTGCCCCTTGCCGCCGTTCACTTCGCGATGGCGCAGCGCCATCAGCGCACCGATGGCACCGTATAGCGCCGCGATCGAATCGCCAATCGACACCCCCACCCGCACGGGCGGACGATCGGGGTAACCGGTCAGATGACGCAAACCGCCCATGGCCTCCGCAATGGCCCCGAACCCCGGCCGCTGGCTGTAGGGCCCGGTCTGACCGTAACCCGAGAGCCGCACCATCACCAGGCCGGGATGAATGGCGGAGAGCTGCTCCCAGCCGAGCCCCCAGGACTCGAGGGTGCCGGGCCGGAAGTTCTCGACGACGATATCCGCCTCGCGCACGAGACGCCGCACGATTTCCTGTCCTTCCGGCGCCTTGAGGTTCACCGCGACGGACTTCTTGTTGCGCGCCTGCGCGAACCACCAGAGCGAAGTGCCTTCATGCAGCTTGCGCCAGGTGCGCAGCGGGTCCCCGCCGTCGGGGGACTCGATCTTGATCACTTCGGCGCCGAACTCCGCCAGCACGCGGGAGCAGAACGGGCCCGCGATCAGCGTGCCCAGTTCCACGACCTTCACGCCGGCGAGGGGGCGGGCGGCATCCGCCCGCGGTGCCTCGCTCACGCGTTGAATTCCCGCAGCACCTTGCCCGAGAGCGGCTGACCGGTCACGGCGGCGCCGTTTCCGTCCACGAGACGCGTGCCGTTCACCCAGACGCCGTGCACGCCCTTCGGATCGGTGATGAGTCGGGTGGCGCCCGCCGGGAGATCCTTCACACGGCGGGTCGGCGTGCGGCCCACGGTCTTCGGATCGAACAGGAACAGATCGGCGTGCGCCCCCACTGCGATCGAGCCACGGCCCTTGAGACCGAACACGCCGGCGGGTTCCCCCGTCATGCGATGTACGGCCTGCTCGAGCGGCATGAGGCCGCGTTCGCGCACCCAGTAGCCCAGCACGTGCAGCGCGAAACCCGCATCGCAGAAGAACTCGAGGTGCGCCCCCGCATCGGAGAGCGAAATGAGCGAGTTCGGATCGCGGAGCATCGCGCCCACGGCCTCGTCATCGGTGTTCAGCAGCTGGGCAAGGAAATAGGTCTTGAGGTCTTCTG
>CAZEDA010000554.1:0-2693 GCA_964510915.1 uncultured Rhodocyclaceae bacterium
GGTGACGCCGGTTTCCCGAAGCGCCTCGAGCAGCCGCTCCAGGCGCTCCAGCGCGGTGCTGTCGATGGTGTTCACGCTGCTCATCACGAGCACGAGATGCCGGACGCTCGGATGTTCGTTCATCGCGTTGCCGAGCCACGATTCCAGGAAGCCCGCATTGGCGAACGTGAAGTTCTCATCGGGGCGGACGAACAGCAGGTGAGGCCAAGTCTCGACATCGTGTCGGCGTACGTTGCGGAAGTGCTCGCTGCCGCGGATGCGTCCCAGCACGGCGATGTGCGGCCGGGCATTGCGCGCCGAGAAGCCCACCAGCGAGGCGATGACCCCCGCGGCGATACCCTTCTCGATGCCGAGCGCCAGCACGCCGACCACGGTGACCGCGAAGACGGCGCCGTCGATCCGGTCGTAGCGCCAAAGCGCCCGGATGGACGGGATGTCCACGAGCCGCGCGACCGCGACGATGATGATCGCGGCGAGAGCGAGCTTCGGTACCCCGGCGAGCAGCGACGCCGCAGTCAGCGCGACGAGGGCCACCAGCAGCGCCGTGAGGATCGACGCGAGTTGCGTGCGGGCGCCCGCCTGGAAGTTGACCATCGTGCGCGAGAACCCGCCCGCCACCGGCATGCCGCCGCCCAAGGCGGCGCCGAGGTTGGCCGCGCCGAGCGCGATCAGTTCCTGGTTGGCGTCGATGCGCTCGCGCCGGCGGGCCGCCAGCGCCTTGGCGATCGACAGGCTTTCGACGTAGCTCACCAGCGCGATGAGTGCCGCCGGCAGAACGAGCTGGGCCATGAGCGGGACCGGCAGGGACGGCAGGCGGGGCATCGGCAGGCCCGCCGGCAGCGCGCCCACCTTGGCGACCGACGCCGACAACCCGGGCGCCGCCGCGACTGCCAGGGTGGCGATGACGATCAGCACGAGCGGGCCGGTGCGCGAGGACAGCCGCGCGGTGGACTCCGACAGGCCGAATGAACGCAGCAGGCGCTGCAGCGGGCGGTCCATGAGGAGCAGCAGCACCACGGCGGCGACGCCGAGCACCGCCGTGGCGGGGTGCCGGCCGAGTTCCGCGGCGGACTGGGATGGCGACCCCTCCCAGTGGAACCCGAGCAGGCTGGGCAGCTGGTTGAGCAGAATCAGCGTGGCCGCGGCGAGCGTGAAGCCGGACAGCACCGGATGGCTCAGCACGTTCTCGACCACGCCCAGACGCAGCAATCCCATCGCCAGCAGCAGCACGCCGCCCATCAGCGCGAGCAGCAGCGCGGCCCCGATGGGGTCCGTCCCCGGTGGAAGATCGTGCAGTGCCTGGGCCACCATCAGCGCGGCGACGGAGACCGGGCCCACGGCAAGCGTGCGGCTGGTGCCGAACAACGCATACGCCATGGGGGGCAGCACGCTCGTGTACAGGCCGACTTCGGGCGGCAGCCCCGCGAGCAGGGCGAAAGCCATGCCCTGCGGGACGAGCACGATCGCGGTGATGATGCCGGCCACGAGATCCCCCTGGGCATCGCGGCGGGTGTAACCGCGAAGCCAGCCGGCGACGGGGAGCCAGCGTGCGAGGCGCGGAGCGGCGGAAGCGGACATGGCCCGGATGGTACCTTCCGCCGCGTGGAACGCGAGCGCTCGCTCGCGGTCATTCCATGCGATTCTTCGTTGTCCACCCGAACCGACTCCCTGCCATGACCCGATTGCCCGATCCGCGCCCCGCCCAGCCCCAGGGCTCCCCGACACCGCTCGCCGAACGCCTCGCCGCCGTCCTGCGGGAGCCGGGGCCTCGCGCGCGGGAAGTGCTGGTGCGGCAGGTCCGCCGCGCCCTGTCGCAAGGTAGCGGAGACGATGTGCTCGCCCTGGTGAGGGATGCGGGTCCGGAACTCGTCGGCGAGGCTGTGCGGGCCGTCGACACAGCCATCAGCGAACTCGACGAGACGCTGGACGGGCCCGAAAGCGTCGTGGCCAGGCTGTTTCTGATTCCCATCGTGTTCGTGACGGCGGGCGCTGCGCCAGCCACCGTGCAAGGCGCGCTGCCGGACGTGAACGAGATCCGGACGTTGCTCCGCGCGGCCGGGGCCCTCGGCCCGGTCGAGACCTTCGGGCTCAGCAACGCGCTGGGCGAAGCGGATGCCGCCTGGGGCGTGTCACCGGCTGCGCTCTATCGGCTCGCCCGCGATTTCGGGGGCGCGGGCGGCGTGTCGCTTCTGGAACCGGCGCCGATCGAACTCACCACCGCCGACGAGACCGTGCACCTGCGATTCCTGGCTGGAGCCTGCGTGACGAGCGCGTCGGCGCCCACCTTCCTGGAGACCGCCGGGCCCGTCGGGCGCTGGGGCATGTCCGTGTCGAAGGAGATCACGGAGCAGCTCGCCACCGAAGGGTTGTCGCTGCTGGCCCTGCCGCGCTCGCCGATGCCCTGGTACGCCGCTCTCAACGAAGGGCGCTTCGCACGGGAGGAGACCGCCTTCCAGCTGTTCGCCACCGGCGCCATTCGCCGCATCCGCAGCGAGACGGGCGACCCGATCGCGCGACTCTCCACTCGGAGCGACGCCAGCGTGCGTGTGGAGCTGACATCGCCCTTCGACGAACTCTCGGTGCACGCCTATCGCTGGCCGCTCGCACCCGGCGATGACCTGGCGCGCGCGGAGGCGAGCATTCGCGACCTGCTCCACGACTGCCGCGTCGAGCGCGTCGAGACCATCGAGGAG
>CAZEDA010000555.1:0-2693 GCA_964510915.1 uncultured Rhodocyclaceae bacterium
CATCCTCTCGCAATTGCCCCTCATCCTCGTAACACCTAAGTCCGATATCCGTCGGCCGCCATGCCCCATAGGATCGGTTCGTGAGGCATTCGCCTCACACCCCCCCGAAATGATGGGTTCCCACTCGCCGGAGGAAACCAGATATGGCGAAGAGATCTTCGATCAATGCTTTCGGTCTTTGTCTTTTCTTCGCATGCGCATCCGCCCATTCCCAGGCGATCGATCGGTTCACCCCGTGGACGGTCGGTGACAAGGTCACCTACTCGTGGCGCCTCGGCGGGAAGGAGAACCGTCTGGAGCAGGAGGTGACATCGTCCGACACAGCGCGAGTCGCGATCACCGAGCGCTCCCCGCAGCGCGAATTCAGCATGGGCGTCGACGCGCGCACCATGGATGTGACGTCAGGCCTGTGCCTCAGCAACGGCCAGCAGTGCCAGTTCGAACCCGGCATTCATGTTCTGGATCTTCCGTTGCAGAAGGGCAAGAAGTGGAACAACGAGTTCAGTGTGAAGGGCGAAACGTTCAGCGCTCGAATCAAGCAGGAACGGGCGGTCGACAGGACGGAGAAGCTCAAGGTCGCAGCCGGCGAGTTCGAGAGCTTCCGGATCAACGTCAAGTCTCAGATCCAGGGCACGGACAAGTCGGGCAACTCCTTCGCCGGCAATGAGTCGATCACGGAATGGTGGACGATCGTTCCGTCGGGCAAGGCGGTCATGGTGAAACTCGACTATCGCAACTCGTTCGGTGAGAAGGCCACCCGCGAGGTGAGCGCCCTTGACTTGAGATAGGATCGGGCGGTGATCGGATGGGGATGGCGGCCGACATCACCTCCGATTATCGTGTCGCACGTCGATGGATCATCGCCACTGAGGTCCGGGAAAATGAGCAACGCGAAACTTGCTTGCGCGACCACTGCACTGGTCGCCATCGCGCTCGGCGGATGTGTATCTCTGCCGGTTGTCGAGAACATCAGGCACGCACCGCCAGCGACCGGCGTCGAAGTGACATCCGCGCAAGTCGTGCGGTCTGCGATCGAGCGGGCGAGTCTCCGGACGGGCTGGAAGATCGTCTCGGATTCAGAAGGACAGATGGTTGTGGAACGGAGCGAGAAGCGGCGAAAGGCCACGCTGGCCCTGAGCTACGACGCCAATCATTACGGCATCCGCTATCGGGACAGCGAGGGATTCTCCTACCGCTGGAGCCCGGTCGCCGACTACGGCGGAACGATCATCAACGGCGAGCGGGGAAAGATTCATCGCGACTACAACGAATGGGTCAAGGCGTTCGATCGAGCCATTCAGGATGAATTGAATCCCCCGCTCCGCTAGCGGGTGGCGGATGCGAGCACGACGGTATGCGTCTCACTGCGGCGCAATGCGCCGGTCCGACCGCGCGATCTGCGCCCGTCGGGGCGTAACCCGCTTAGCCCGCTCGGCGCCATTGCACTTCGCGGGGGCGGCAGCCTGGCGCTTCCCGCCAACCTGCACCCGCGAACACAACCTCACCGACACAAACAGCATCCACCGGTAGCGGCACACCGGAGGCCTCATCGTCCGGCCGTCCCGCGGGTCACGGTCACACTGGTGGGCAGCTGGGTAGTGCCCCTCCCTGAGCAGGTGCAGGTCGGAGAATGCTGCGGCGCCGAAGGCGACGACGGATTGCCGCTGTCATCCCCCTCGCCTTGGGTATCGATACGCGCCACCGTCGCCCGTCTGCCGGAGCCACCCGAATCCGGATCGTCCCTACACCTCGGGGCAAAGCCTCATGAAATTCATGAGGTCTGTCTGCGCAAAAGCACTCGTGGCAACGTCATCGGAGAACTCCTATCATTTCTTGCCGCCCACCAGGCTGGCACACGCATAACTCGAAGCTGACTCGCCGGAATCCTCGGCGAGAACCGTTCCTCACCCAAAAGGGAGTTCTACCCATGAAACCGTTCCACCCCGATAACACGACGAAGGCATCCTCCCCCGTGGTCACCGGCGTGCACCGAGGCCGCAAGAAGAGCGCGCTGGTCACCCTGTTCGGCACTGCGCTTGCCACGCTGCTCGCCCTGCCGCCGACCGTTGGCAGCGCCGATGAGCCGAAGATCAAGGTGACCGACGACTCGTTCAAATGCATCACCCAGATGACCAAGGTGCGGCACTTCTACGTGGATAACCTCGCCGGAAAGCTCCCTGAAACAGTGGCGGTCGCCACCGCCGGACGCGGTGACTACCCCGAGGGCTCGGTCGTGCAACTCATGCCCAACGAAGTGATGATCAAGCAGCAGAAGGGCTTCAGCCCTGCCACGCGCGACTGGGAGTTTTTCTGGATCGACGTGGACAAGAACGGCTCGAAGATCTTCACTCGCGGCTTCGCGGAGGTGAACAACCGTCTCGGTCTCAACTGTTTCGCCTGCCACGTCAAGGCGAAGCCCGAGTTCGACTTCATCTGCGAAACCGATCACGGCTGCGACCCGATCCCGGTCACCAAGGCGATGTTCGGCGCGCTGCAGAGAACAGATCCCCGCTGCAAGGGCTCCGAGCAGGTCAGCGCGGAAGACGCCGAGGCATTGCGTCAGCTGGGCGAGGTCGTGAAGGCGCTCACCGAGAAGAAGTAACGGCAGAGCGAAGAGTCGCAAGTCGGGGCCGCTGTGGTGAGTTGCACTGCAGCGGCTCCCGTTGCCCGCGTGGCTCCGGAAAGGACGTCCG
>CAZEDA010000556.1:0-2672 GCA_964510915.1 uncultured Rhodocyclaceae bacterium
TGTTTCGCTGGGAGTTCGTCGTGACTGCCTGGACAGGAGACTCGAGGCGGGAGCCGGCAAAAAAGACCACTGCGGCCACATTTGTGGTGATTCCCACCGTGAGGCAGGCGCCCGCACAAACGGTGTTCGTCTCGGCACCATGCTTGGGATCGAAGTCAGGTGCCACGGCCAAGTAGAGATGATCTTTCCAGTTCTCATACCACGGGACAAACATCGGCGATGCCGTCCAGTGGCTGCAGGTGGTGAGCAGTTCGGTCAGCCCCCGCGGATCCAGCTCGTCCTTCGTGTTGAGAACGGTATAGGGCACTCTGCCGCGAAGACGCGCATCCGAATTCTGCGGATAGTCCACGTACGTGAGCCTGCTGCGGTAGTCGGCGACTACCTGTTCCCCGGCGAAAATCATCCTGCGGTCGGTCAGGTTCGTATTCAGATGTGCCGTGTACTGCCTCACGCAATCGGCGACCATCTGCGTGAGTTGTCGCAAGCGTCCTGGGGAGCCCGCTGTTCCCACAAGATCCTCTCGCGCCTTCACGGCGTCAAAGACATCCCTGGCGGTGATGAACACGATTCTGTCGTTGACTTCGATGGCGCGGGTCACCGGATTGACATACCCGTTGATCATCCGCGTGATGCCGCCAGCGACCGTCGATGGCGACGCGTTGTCGAAGCCGCCGCCCGCATCCAGATAGTTCGATGGAACATAGTTGCCGGGACAGTTCTGCGTGTTGGCGACTCGATCACGGACCTGTGACACCGAGCCTTCGATCGCCGGGCCCGGTGCGATCACCGCGGCAACGGCCTGGTTGAGCGTGGTGCCCCCCGCCAACCGCGTAACGCCGTCCGAAGCAAAGATAACGAGCTGTCCCAGAGTATCCCAATTCAAGACTGCGCCTGCCTGAGGGCCGCCCTTGTAGTTGCCGGCAACCACGTACCAGAGACACTCCCCGTAGCCGTCCCGGAGCGGTTCGATGCCCAGTGTCTTCCACGGCAGCCGGCCCGCCACGGTTTCGTACTGGCCCAGGCAATCCGGATTGAGAATGGAGTTCGAGCCTTCTTCGTCGGCAGTGGCTGGCGCACGCGTGGATGGGCAGGGCAATCTGCCCGGGACGCCGGTTCCGTTGGTGAACTCGTCCATTCTCGAAACGGCATACGCGATCAGAGCCTGCTTCGCCCTCGCCAGAGCGGCGTCGGTGACCTGCTCTCTCGCCTGGTCGACATTTACCTTCGGAACGAGGTTCAGCACCGCAACGAACGCCAGCAACCCGGTCAGGGCCAGCAGCACGAACAGCGCGATACCGGTCTGGCCGCGGCGAGATGAGGATCTACCTGCTGGCTTCCGAATCGGTGTCCCGTTCATTCTGACCTCCTCTTCGCGAAGGACGCGTCGACGGCGCCCCGTCAGCGCCGGGTCCCGCACCGGAATCCGCAGCCCGCTCGACGGGTGCGGATGCCGGCGCGGCAGCCACCGGTAGTGTCCGCCGGCGCGAGTAGCTTTCCTCGATGACGCCCGAAGTGGCTTCGACACTCTGACCCACCTTCAGGCGTACCCTGCGCCCCGACTCGGGAAGATGAAAGCCCGCGGTATCCCGCCCGAGACTGCCGGGCATGACGTCGCGCGTCCCGGGAGCGGCGTCCATGGCCTTCCCGTTCACCCACACGGTGGCTTCGCCGTCACTGCGACGCACGATGCCATTCAGTGTCAGCGTCCGGGGAGCGGGGGCGGCCGGTGCCTCTTGCGTGACAGCTGTGACCGGTCTGTTGGCCCTGGCGATGGCTTCCGTGCGCATGGCGTCGAGGCGGATCCTCTCGGCTGGTGTGTGGAAGAGGCGACCCAGGGACTCCTGGCCTTGCGCATTCAGCGCGCAGAGGATGCCGAGCGTCATGGCGAATCTGTGTTTCACTCCTTGAGCCCCTCTTCGGAACGTTCGGCGACCGTGATCCACGACAGTTCGCATTCTGCGCTCAGGTTGGGCTGCGCCTGCAGACCGGTGCCCGTCGACAAGCGCGACAGGTCACAGGCATTCATCATGAAAACGCCGCTCTTCTGACCCGCCAGGGTCCGGAAGAATGGCATCAGGTCGCCTTCGTGCAGCAGGGGCAGCTTCACCTTCATCGTCGACTGCCGCATCGGCAGATCGCCGACGCCGAGGTCCGCGCCGCCAGAGAAAGGCTCCTGCTGGCCGATCTGGTACTCGACGCCGAACAGCCTGTTCTCCCGATTCGCCACGCGCAGATTGTCGACCCAGTTGATCCGCTGTTCGGCGCCGACGAAACCGACCTTCTCGAGCGCGGCGTAGGTCTCCCGGAAACGCAGCAGGATGTCCTTCTCAAGACCGGCGTTCGCGTGCTTCTGTCGCGCCGCCGAGAGGGCCTGCGTCTTGGCGCGAAGCACGGATTCTGCCTCTCCCACCATCTTGTCCGCGTAGAAGACGGCAATCCCGCCGACGAGCAGAACAAACAGCAGGAGCGCACCCGGCAGATAAAGAGGGGCGAAACGGTTCTGGTTCACCGGACCCCCGATTCGCGCAGAGCGATGACCAGTTCGAAGCGCGCGCCGACAGACTCCTCTGCGCGCGCCGCCGTCGAACCGGAGAGGTTCTGCTTCGAACTGTCATCGAGCGGCAGCTTGAGGATCCTGACTTCGGCCACGGCAGGCTGGCGCCGCAGCGTTT